>CALMNP010000387.1 GCA_937868875.1 uncultured Bacillota bacterium
GCCTAACCCTTGATCCTTCGAACCTTTTACTACGTTTCTGACTTCAGACAGGTCAGCGGGAAGGACTTGGGGCCATGCCATCGAATCTCCAAATGTAATTACATTACAACTTTCTGTCAAAGGAGGTGACATATCATCGCTCCTGGAGCCGCGCTTCCCAGTGTGGAAAGGCTGAAGTCCGACGGCATACCCCTTCACTACCAGATCAAGCAGCAGATACGTGACCTGATCGACAGCAATACATGGCAGCATGGGATGCAGATTCCTACGGAACTGGAGCTGTGCGAAAGCTTCGGGGTCAGCCGGACAACCATTCGCCAGGCGTTGCAGACGCTGGTTAACGACGGCCTGCTCGAGCGCCATCGGGGGAAAGGAACCTTTGTGTGCCGGCCCAAGCTGGAGCAGCCAATGACCAACGTTTACAGCCTGCACCGCTTCCTACTCTCCCGAGGCCTGACACCTGAGACCCGTGTGCTGGAATTAAAGCATGCGATTGCCCGGAGCCACACCGCCAGCTCGCTGCGGGTAGATGCGGGCGCGCCGGTGTGGAAGCTCACGCGCCTGCGCCTTGGAAGCGGCAGGCCCATGGCCATTGATACAAGCTGGCTGCCTACCAGCATATGGCCGCAGTTCGACCTGCAGGACCTCGAAGGACGTTCGCTTTACGACATTCTCTTCACCCGGCATGGACGGCGCGTGAAGCGGGCTCAGGAAGTATGGGAACCTGTACTCCTTGACTCGTATGAAGCTGAGATTTTGGAGAGTAAGCAGGGATCTCCAGCTTTCCTCATTGAACGCACCACCTACGACGAAGCCGACACGCCCGTGGAGTTCACCAAGACCATCGTGCCTGGCGACCGCATGCGATTCAGCGTCAACCTTGAAGAGGATACCGTGACCCGTAAGGAACAGGCCTAAAGCGTGCTTGGGGAAAACCCATTCCTGCAGAGGAGGACGTTCATGAGCCGCACCAGTAAGTCCATCGTTGCAGCGGCAATGGTCCTGATTATGGTTGGAGCACTGCTGAGCGGATGCTCCAAAAGCGTCACGGAGCCCGGCGCAAGCGGTACTCCGGAGAAGGTAACCCTGCGGTTTATCGGTATGGAGCAGGCCGGAATGACCGTTGATGAGCAGAAGGCGGTCGCCAAGGAATTCGAGGACAAGCACCCCGGCGTAACGGTGGAGACCACCTTCGTCTCCTACGACGCCCTCCACGATAAGCTGGCCACCGCCCTGGCCGGCGGCGGCACAGCCTTCGACGTACTGGTTGTGGACAACACCTGGATGGCCGAATTCGCGGCTGCGGGCTGGCTGATGGACGTGACGGACAAGATCACGCCCGAGATGAAGCAGCAGACCGTGGACCAGGACGTTACCTGGCGCATCGTCACGTACAATGGCCGCCTCTACGGCATGCCCTGGATGCTGGATCAGAAGTACTTCTACTACAACGAAGACATGCTGAAGCAGGCCGGTTTCGACGCCCCGCCCAAGACCTGGGAAGAGATGGTCAAGATGGCCCGGGGCATGAAGCAGAAGGGGATCGTTGAGTACCCCATCATCTGGAGCTGGGCGCAGAAGGAAGCCTCCAACGTGGACTTCGTCACCCTGCTCTATGGTTTCGGCGGTCAGCTTGAGAGCGCGCCGGGCGTCGCTTCCTTCAATGACGACGGTGCTAAGAAGGCCCTGCAGTTCATGGTTGACACGCTGAAGGAAGGCATCTCCAACCCGGCCTCTACCGTTTCGGTGGAAGAGGACGTCCGCAACACGTTCTCAGCCGGGAAGGCCGCGTTCGCCATCAACTGGCTCTACATGTATGACCTGGCCAATGACCCCAAGGAGTCCAAGGTGGCGGGCAAGGTCAAGCTGGCCATGATGCCGGTCTCCGAGGCCGTGCTGGCGAAGGGCATCCCCAGCGCCACTTCCAACGACTCCATGGGCATGGCGGTCTCCGCGGGCTCCAAGAACAAGGAACTGGCCTGGGAGTTCCTCCATTACTTCACCAGCCCTGAGGTCCAGAAGCGGTACGCCGCTCACCAGCTGCCGATCTGGAAGGAAGCTTTCTCCGATCCGGAACTGCTCAAGGCGCAGCCTGTGACCACCAAGATGTTCATGGAGCAGTTCCCCTACGGCCACGTCAAGGTGCACGTGCCCTACTACATGGAGTACTCGAAGATCATGCAGCTCTCCATGCAGTACGCCTTCTCCGGGCAGAAGACCCCGGCGCAGTCGCTGGACGAGGCGGTTGGCCAGGTCAACAAGCTGGCCCAGCAGTATAAGCAGTAAGCGAGGCGACCAGACGGGTACAAGCAATAGCCACCGGGAGGGGCCCGCCCCTCCCGGTGTTACTGGAGAGCTGCAGCATGAGAGACAGCCGCTGGCAGGAGTACCGGTTCGCCTATCTCCTTATCATCCCTAGCCTTGTCCTGCTATCGGGGATCATCCTCTACCCGATTCTGGACAACTTCGTTATCAGCCTCTACAAATACGATCTCACCAAGCCCTGGTTTCGTCCCTTCGTGGCGCTGGGCAACTACCAGGATCTGATCCACAACCCGGAGTTCTGGGCCTCTGTGGGGAGGGCTGCCTACTTTACCGCGGCATCCGTCAGCCTGGAGGTCATCCTTGGGCTGGCCATCGCGCTCTTTCTCAACATGCAATTCCCGGGGCGCGGTATTCTCAAGACTCTTGTCATCCTGCCCTGGGCCGTTCCCACGGTGGTCAGCGCCATCATGTGGAAGTGGATCTTTGATGCCAACTATGGCGCCCTGAACGGGCTGCTGCTGCAGCTGGGCGTTATCAACCAGTATCAGGCCTGGCTGACGCGCCCCATAACAGCCATGAACCTGATTGTGGCTGCCGATGTCTGGCATCAGACGCCGTTTGTGGTCTTCATCTTCCTGGCCGCCCTCACCACGATTCCCGATGCCCTGTACGAAGCGGCCAGGGTGGATGGAGCCGGCGCGCTGCGCAGTTTTCAGCGCATTACTCTTCCCCTGTTGAGACCGGCCTTTCTGATCGTGTTCGTAGTCCGCACCATGGAAGCCTTCCGCGTCTTTGACCTGATCTACGTCATGACCGGCGGCGGCCCGGCGAATGCGACGCAGGTGGTCACGTACTACACCTACGTCAGCACGTTCAGCTACCTCCACCTGGGGGACGGCGCGGCTCAGTCCTTCCTGGTGTCGGCGTTCATCCTGGTTCTTTCGGTCGCCTATATCAAGCTGCTGGGCAGCCAGGTGGAGTACTAGGAGGGATCATCCTGAAGCGCAAACCTGCTAACATTCTGCGATCGGCTCTGATCTTGCTGGCCTCCGTCGTACTGGTTGCCTTCATCATCGGGCCCTACCTGTGGCTGATCATCTCGAGCATATCCAGCACGTCTGAGCTGACCTCGGTCCCGCCGCACTGGATTCCGACCCAGCCGACCCTGGCCAAGTTCCAGCAGTTGATTACGCCTGACATCACCGGTCTCTCCGAAACAGCGCAGATGTTCAAATTCGCCATGCTCAACAGCGCCATTGTTTCGGTCACCGTTACGGTCATCACGCTGGTCGTGGGGGCCCTGTCGGCCTACGCCTTCGCCCGACTGAACTTCCCGGGCCGCAGCCAGATTCTCATGGGGATTATCGCCACGCGCATGCTGCCGGCCATCTCCACCATGATCTCTCTGTACGTGGTGCTGAAGAAGCTGAACCTGCTGGACACACGGGCTGGACTGGTGGCGCTTTACCTGAGTTTCACACTGCCGTTCGCCATTTGGATTCTCAGCGGGTTCTTTCAGACCATCCCCAAGGAGCTGGAAGAGGCGGCCCGAATTGACGGCACGTCGCACCTCGGCGCGCTCTTCCGCGTCGTCCTGCCCCTGTCGGCTCCGGGCCTGGTCTCGGCGGGCATCTTCATCTTCATGGCAGCGTGGGATGAGTTCTTCTTCCCCCTCATCTTCACCAGCACCTATGCGGCGAAGCCCGTCCCGGTGGCAATCTCCGAGTTTGCGGGGCGCCATGCCATCGACTATGCGGCCATGGCCGCGGGAGGCGTAGTAGCCAGCATTCCACCGGTGCTTCTGGCCTTCATATTCCAGCGCTACATCATCACCGGCCTGACGTCCGGCGGCGTAAAGGGTTGAGCCACAACGTGAACACATCCGACTTCCGCCCACCGTCTCCATCGGAGATGACTCCAGGGGTCGCCGTGGTCGGCAACTACAACATTGACCTGGTCATGGCCCATCTTGCGGAAATGCCCGCCTGGGGCACGGAAAGCATCGTACAGCACATGGAGCCGCGAACCGCGGGAGCGGCCGGCTACTCCTCGATGACCCTGGCCCGACTTGGCGCCAGACCGCTGTGTCTGGGCAACGTTGGCGATGACGCCTACGGCCGCCAGATCCGCGAGGATCTCCGGGCCCACGGGGCGGACGTCCAGGGCCTCCTGGCGATGCCCGCGGTGCAGACCAGTGTAGACGTAGCCCTTGTGAGACCCGATGGGCAGCGGGCCTTCGTCAGCTATACGGGTCATCTGGACCTGCTCACAGAAGACGCCGTCCTCGCAGCCGAGGCAAGCAGCCCCCACATGGCCAGAGCCCGCTATGTTCTGCTTACGGGATACTTTCTGCTTCCGGCGCTGGGCTATCGGGCGACTAGCAGCCTCTTTCGCCACTGGAAGTCGCAAGGGCTGAGCGTCTGTCTTGATACTGGATGGGACCCGGCGGGTTGGCCGCAATCGACTCGAGATGAAATCCTGAGCCTTCTCAAGTGGGTGGACATCTTTCTGCCCAACGAAGATGAGGGTCGGGCTCTGACCGGAGAGTCTGATCCCGTCGCCATTGCCCAGACCCTTGCGAGCCATGGCCCGCCTGTCGTGGCCTTGAAGTTGGGCGGCGATGGGTCACTGGTGTGGACCAGTGGCACTGTCCACCGGGAGAAGGGTTTCACTGTCGATGTCTTTGATACCACGGGGGCCGGCGATTCGTTCAATGCAGGAATGATCTATGGGCTCCTCCAGGGGTGGCCATGGCCACGGGTCCTTCGCTTTGCCAACGCCGTGGGAGCTATCGTAGTCAGCCGGCAGACGGATAGGCATCCGGACATCGCAAGCGTCGAACACCTCTTACAACAGCAAGGAGTATGAACATGACGGACCAGATTCTGACCGAAATCCTTGAGGAGCCCGAGGCTGTACGCAGAAGCATCGCCCTTGGGCGTCAGACGTACCACAGCGTCGCCGAGCGATTGGCGGCGAGCGGCTGCAACCGCATCTACGCGGTGGGCTGCGGGTCCTCGTACTTCGCCGGCATCCTCGCCAGGTATGCCCTGGAACAGTTCACCCACATCCCCACCATCGCCACCTCAGCCGTCGATTTCAGTACCTACTCTCTGGACAGTGTTGACGAGCGGGCTGCCGTCATCGGCATCTCTCAGTCCGGTGAGAGCTTTGAAACCGTTGAAGCTCTTGAGAAGTGCAGGGGCCGCGCGGGCCTTCTGATCGCCCTGACCAACAATCGTGACAGCCGGCTGGCCCGCAGCGCGGACATCAGCATACTCACCGACGCCGGACCGGAGAAGGCGTCGGGCACCAAGACCGTGCTCACCCAGATGCTGGCCGCGTACCAGTTCGCGCTGTCTCTCGCGGATGTGCTCGGGAGCCATCCCAAAGACGAGTTGGATCGCCTGCAGCATGAGCTGGAAGAGGCCCACACGTTAACCGCCCAACTTCAGTCAGACACGGGTGCCATTCAGGCTGCGGCCGATTACCTGAAGACCGTGGACAACCTGTACGTGGTCGCAGCGGGCCCCTTCTTCCCCCTGGCCCTGCAGATGACCAACACGGCCCGGGAGATCGCGCGGGTGCACTGCCAGGCATTTGATGTCACCGAGTTCCGCCACGGCCCTCTGGAGATTCTCCGGCCAGGCACCTACTTGATGCTACTTAGCAACTCCGCCTCGCCCCTGGCATCCAACATGGCCCAGCTTGGCGAACTGGCGCGCAAGGCAGGCGCCTCCGTGAGTGTCGTGACAGACCCACAGGACGAGGCCCTTCGCAGCCTGGCAGATCACTATTACCCTGTGCCCGAGGCCAGCGAGCACCTGGGTTCGATCCTGTATCTGGCCGGACTTCACCTGGTTCTATACCATTGGTCCCGGGCCAAGGGACTTGACCCCAACCACTTCGAGAATATCGTCAAGACCTGGACTCAGGCCTTGTAGGATCGACCATTGAAGGATGGTGAAGACATGCGCCCGCTGGACGTAATAGCTGTTGGCGAACTGAACGCAGACTTGATCCTGACCGCTCTGAAGATCAAGCCTGAGTTCGGCCACGACAAGCCGCTCGACGACTATGCCCTCACGCTCGGCAGTTCCACCGCTCTCTTTGCGCACGGGCTGGCCCGTCTGGGAGCCCGGGTGGGCTTCATTGGTGTGGGCGGGCAGGACGCTTTTGGCGAACTGGCTGTCCGCTATCTCTTGGATGCGGGTGTCGACGTATCGAGAACTCAGCTGCGCCAGGGACTTCGAACAGGCCTCACAGTCTCTCTCTCTGAGCCCGGGGACCGGGCTCTCCTCACGTACCCCGGCAGCATTGCAGAACTGCGCCTGACCGACATCGACTGGGAGTATCTTCGAACCTTCCGGCATTTGCACCTGGCTTCCTACTTTATCCTGACGGCCTTGCGCCCCGATATTCCCGCTCTGTTCCGACGTGCGAAGGAGTACGGACTGACGACCTCGCTGGACACCGGGTGGGATGAGGCCGGGGCCTTCGGCACCAACCTCGAAGACACCCTCCCTTATGTCGACGTCTTCCTGCCCAACGCCGAAGAAGCACGCACCATCACTGGACTCCAGGATGTACGTGCGGCACTGGCTGCCCTGGCGCAGCGCATCCCCACGGTCGCCATCAAGCTGGGATCTCAGGGGGCCATTGCCCAACGCGGTACGGAATTTGCCCAGGCATCTGGCTTCACCGTAGAAGTCCGAGACACCACAGGCTGCGGCGACGGCTTCGACGCCGGCTTCCTGTTCGGGCTGCTGCAGGGGCTCCCTCTTCCCCGGTGCCTCACGTTGGGAAACGCGTGCGGCGCACTTGTGGCCACGGAACTCGGCGGGGCAGCGGGCTTCCCGACCCACGGAGAACTGACCCAGTTCTTGCGCGAGCGAGGCGAAGCGGTGACGTTTCCCGATACATCCCCGAAAGGAGACCTCAGTTGAACTACAAAGCTTACGAAGACATCTTCCGGCAGCCGGAAAGCCTGCTTCAGACCCTCTCCGCTCTCAAGCAGGCCCGTGAGAACCTGACCACCTTCTATAACTGGGTCAAGCCGAAAACCATCACCCTGATCGGGTGTGGTTCAAGCTTTTACACCTCCCACTCCGTCGCCGCTGCCATGCAGCGCCGCCTGAACATCCCGGTTCAGGCCGTGGTAGGAGGCGACATCATGCGCCACCCCGCCCAGTTTGAACCCGTGCTGCGCAACGGCCTGATGATCACTCTGTCACGCTCCGGCAGCACCTCCGAGACCCTTTATGCGGTGCAGCACGCCAAGGAACGGCTGGGCACTCCTCTTCTCTCCATCGACTGTGCCCCGGGTTCTCCGCTTAACCAGGCAGCTGACCTGGCTGTCTCACTCCCCTGGGCCCGCGAAGAGGGCGTCTGCCAGACCCGTGCCGTCACCAACCTCCTCACTGCCGGCATTCTTGCTGGTGCCTACTGGGCGGGAGACACCACCCAGGAGGACGAGTTGGACCGGGCCGCTGCGGCGGCTGCGTCATTCCTGAAGAGCCAGGTCTGGAAGGAGCGCGTTTCTAAGAAGTGGCAGGACGTGGTCCTTCTCGGAGATGGTGAGCTTTACGGCACCGCAAGCGAGGGCGGGCTTATCCTGCTGGAGATGTCTCAGACACCCGTCAGCTATTACTCGCTGCTGGACGTGCGCCATGGGCCTACCGTTATGATCAGCGACAAAACCCTGGTGGTGCTGATGGCATCTCGCGAGGGAGCCAACTGGGAGGCCGATCTGATCGCCGACCTCAAGCGCCACGGCGCCGAGGTGCTGGTGGTGAGCGCGGAAGCACGCCCCTATGCCCCGGCGGGCATCAACTTCGGTGCACCTTTCAGCGACTCCGCGCTGGCGGTCCTGGCCAGCATGGTGCCGCAGGTTCTGGCCTACGAGCGGGCGGTTGACAAGGGGCTGAACCCGGACCAGCCACCGGATCTGACGCCGTGGATCAAGCTTGAACCTCAGGCCTGAGGCTCGCAGAGTCGGATCCTGGAGTCCATAGGGTCAGCGTTGGTACTGGAAGGAGAATATCAGCTTGCTGGTAACCGGCAGAGAGATTCTGGAAGCAGCAGACAGGGGCGGGTACGGAGTCGGCGCGTTCAACATCCACACCCTGGAGATGCTCGGCCCCGTGCTGGAAGTGGCCGAGGAACTGAAATCCCCCATCCTGCTTCAGTTCACGTATGGCAGCATCCAGTTCATCGGCGCTGAGGCCATCGGCGTCCTGGGCGGTCATCTGGCGCGCCGCAGCCCGGTGCCGGTGGCGATTCACCTTGACCACGGGGCAGGGTTTGAGCAGTCTGTGACCGCCATCCGCAGCGGTTTCACCTCTGTCATGATCGACGCCTCAAGGCTCCCCCTGGAGGAGAACATCGCGGCGACACGGCGTGTCGTGGAACTGGCCCACACCGCGGGCGTCTCCGTGGAAGCCGAAATAGGCCGGGTAGGCGGAACGGAAGATCACGTGACGGTGAACGAGTGGGAGGCATCGCTTACACTTCCGGAGGAAGCGGAACGGTTTGCCGCGGAAACCGGTGTGGACTACCTGGCGGTGGCCTTCGGTACGGCCCACGGTTTCTATAAGGGGGAACCGAGGCTGGACCTTGACCGACTGGCTGAGGTGGATCGCCGGGTCAGCGTGCCCCTTGTGATGCACGGCGGATCCGGCGTTCCGCATACACTGGTGCGCCAGGCCATTGAGCGGGGCGTCCGCAAGGTCAACGTCGCCACAGAGCTGAAGGACGCCTGGGCGCGGGCTGTCCGCGAGATCCTGGCGGTCCAGCCGGAGGAAATTGACCCCCGCAAGCTGCTGGCCCCAGCCCGGGAAGCAGTCAAGCATGTTGTACGGCAGAAGATCCAAGTTGTTGGATCAGCCGGCCGGGGGTAAGCGCAATGATCCTCACAGTAACCCTCAACCCGTCGGTGGACAAAACCTACGTTATTCCACGACTTGATCCCGGCGGGATCAATGTAGTGCAGGATACCCATGCCGCAGCGGGCGGCAAGGGCAACAACGTGGCGCGCGTGCTGCGGGTCCTTGGGCGCCCTGTGAGAGCCACCGGCTTTCTGGCCGGTGACGCGGGCCGCTGGATTCACCGGGCTCTGGTAGCCGAAGGGGTGGACAGCCGCTTCGTAACCGTTCCGGGAGAGACGCGCACCTGCCTGGCTCTGATCGATCCCGAGGCGGGAAGAGTCGGAGAGATCCGGGAGCCGGGCCCGACCATCGCCAGGGCGGATCAGGAAAGACTGCTCGCTGAGCTCCCCGGGCTGGCCACGGCCTGCAGCTTTGCCGTGGTCTCCGGCAGTCTTCCGGCAGGCGTTGCCCCTTCCTATCTGGCGGCGGTGGTGCGCACCCTGCGAGCAGCCGGCCTGTCTGTGCTTCTGGATGCCAAGGGCCCCGCCCTGGAGGCTGCACTGCAGGCCGGTCCGTCGCTGGCGAAACCGAACCTGGAGGAGCTATCCGGTTTGCTGGGGCGCCCCCTCGCGCCTGAGGAAGCACCGGCAGCAGCCCGGGAGGCGGCAAAAACGTGGGGCGTGCCCATGGTCGTTTCCCTCGGCCCGGACGGGGCGGTTGCAGCCGATCCGGACGGGTCTCTGTTCATCGCCACGGCACCGAGCGTAACGGCCATCAACACAGTCGGGGCGGGAGACTCCATGTCTGCCGGACTGGCTTCTGCGTTGGCCGAAGGGGCGGGGCTTGCCGAAGCGCTGCGCGTGGGCGTTGCCTGCGGTACGGCCAGCGTCCTCACCGAGGGCATCGGGATAGTGCGGCTGCCGGACGTGGACGATTTGCTCTCACGGGTCGTCCTTCACAGTGAGCCTGGCCCGCGCATGGCACAGGACTGAGCGCCCAGGTTTGGGGGGGCGTGATCGTGAGACTGGGGCCCGACCAATGGCTGGGCCCCTTGCGACGCGCTCCGTTCTTGTCAGTACACGATGCCGCTCTTGTTGGTACTCACAAGGCCGATGCTGATGTGGCTGATGGAGGAGCCGTTCAGTCCCAAGGCGATGAACAGATGGCTTCGCACGAACCTCGCATGGCCGCCGCTTGCCTCCGATACGGACCACCCGCTGCGGATCAACACGGCCCCGGCCAGCTATCTACAACTTATGTCTCCTAGTCACCGACTGGTAACCTGAAAGGCCTGTCCTCTTTCCTTTGCCAACTCTGAGGGGGAGAATTGCTGTGGGAAAGCTGAAGGTCTATATCCTTGAGGACGACCCTATGGTGCTTTCAATCAACAAGCAATTCACCGAGCGCCTCCCCGGCTTTGCCGTAGTCGGCGCCGGCATGAACGGCGCGGGCGCTGTGGAGCAGATCAGGCGCGCCGCACCTGATCTGGTGCTGGTGGACATCTACCTGCCGGAGCAGGACGGGCTGGAGGTCATCCGACAGGTCCGCGGGTTGGGGCTTGATTTGGACGTCATCTTCGTCACAGCGGCCCGCGACTCCGGAACCATCACCGAAGCCCTTCGCTGCGGGGCCATCGACTATCTGATCAAGCCGTTCGACTTCGAGCGGTTCCGCGAAGCCCTGGAAGGCTACGCGCGCCTGCGGGCAAAGCTGCGGCCGGCGGAGGATCTGGCGCAGGCCCAGGTGGACCGGCTGCGGGGAGTGAATGGCGGGAATGCCGGTGCCGCAGGAGGGGCGGGCGCCGGGCTGCCGCCCAAAGGCATCGATGTCAACACCCTTCAGCTGATTGCCGGCTACCTGATGCAGGCACAACGCGCCTTGTCCGCCGAGGAAGTCGCCGCCGGGCTGGGCATCTCGCGGATCACGGCCCGCCGCTACCTGGAGCACCTGGCCGGCCTGGGCAAGGTCATGGTTGAGCAAGTTTACGGCTCTGTGGGGCGACCGTTGAAACGCTACATCATGGACCAGGCGGGGTAGGTCGCAAACGCATGAAGAGGCCCCGGCCGCATGGCCTGTTTGATCACCATCTGAGGTAGCCGAAAGGACCCCTGCTGTGCCAGGGGTCCCTTTGGTACATCCTATTGCTGCGGGAACATGTGCTTCCACTTCTCGGCGATCACGACTGGTCGCCGCTTGCCGGTGATCTTCTCCACAGTGATCTCATAGACCGTGGTCGCATCAAGGAGAGGCCAAACGTTGGGCCGTTCCCAGGCCGGGTCGGAATACTTGGTCATGAACCGCTCAAAGAAGGCAATTTTCTCTTCCCGCTCTTCGACAACCCGGCATGTACCGAACAGGACCACACTTTCAAACCCCACGCTCGTCTCACACGGGGCTTCATCGCCGTACGGGAACACAAAACCCGGCTCATCCATTTCGAAGCAGACCCTCGGGTTTGCGTCAATGTTCGCCCGAGTGTGGCCCTTGGCCGCGGTGTTGTGGAAGAAGACTTTGCCCCTATGGGCCACAAAGAGCTGTGGAACAACATAGGGCCAGCCATCGGCATCGACGGTCCCAAGGGAGCCCGAGAACGCCGTTTCAAGGAACTCCCACGCCTCCTCGCTGCTCATTTCCCGGTCCTTACGGCGTAGTTCGCCACGCTGCATGACAAGACCCCTCCATTTGGTTGGATTCAAGGCTATACTCGTTCTGCTCCCGGCGGGTCTGGGGTTGACCACAACGCCACCGTAGTCCCTGTTGTAACTAAAGTATAAGAGTGCATGAGGCTCCCAGTCTCCCGCCAATTGGTGGTGCAGAATTCCATCCAATTGTGTTAGGGTCGAAGTGGGAGGTGTCGACGTTGGACGGCAGGCGTTCCCTGTCAAAGTACCGAGAAATCCTGGCTGAGTTTGCCGAACGCATTCATCGCGGCGATCTCCCGCCAGGCGCGCGGCTCCCCACCGAGCGGCAGCTTGCGGAACAGCGTGGGGTCAACCGTAGTACGGTTGTAGCCGCCTACGTGGAACTCCAGGCAGCAGGTCTTGTTGAGCGTCGTCAGGGAAGCGGTACGTTCGTGCGCGGGGATCTCTGGGGCCTGGCCCCCGACTGGTCGCGCTACATCATGGGCGGAGCCTTTGAGCCGACCCGGCCTCTTTACCAGCGCATCCGTGCAGCACGGGCGACCTCCGGGGTCATCGACTTGTCGGAAGGAATTCTCAGTGAGGAGCTAATGCCCCGCGCTCTGATCGAAATGATGCTTGGATCCCTCGAATTACCCCCTGTCCTCGGCTATCCCCAAGCGCTGGGGGATCGGCGCCTTCGAGAGGTGATCGCCACCCAGCTTTACGATACCCATGGAATCTCAGCTGATCCGGAATCAATTCTCATCACGGACGGCTCCCAACAGGCGATCTATTTGATCACCCGCGCCTTGCTGAGTCCGGGGGATGCGATTGCCATCGAACAGCCGTCGTATTACTATGCCCTGTCGGTCTTCCAGTCGTCGGGCATCCGCTTACTCCCTGTGCCAATGGACGACGATGGTCTGGATCCGAAGGCCATACGTCCCCTTTTTCAGCGACATCGTATCCGGCTTGTCCTTACCAACCCCACGTATCATAACCCGACCACCACGACCATGCCGGTTGCCCGGAGGGAGGAACTGCTTGCAATATGCCGGACCTTAAACATCCCTGTGGTCGAGGATGATGTGTACGGGGAGCTGACGATAGAAGGTACAGTACCGCCCCCGCTTAAGGCCCTGGATCGTGAAAATCGGGTTCTCTACTTGGGAACGCTCTCAAAAACAGGTACGCCCGCCCTTCGACTGGGGTGGATCATCGGTCCGAAGCCAGTCATTGACCGTCTGGCCGACGTCAAGCACCAGATGGACTTTGGGACGAACACCCTCGTACAGTGGCTGGCAGCTGAACTTCTGATCTCACCAGGATGGAACGAACACCTGCGTCACCTGCGCTTGGCCCTTCGCGCCCGGCGGGATGCCCTAATTCGTTACCTCACCTCCCTGTTCGGATCATCAGTGAGTTTCCGGCGGCCGGCAGGGGGGCTCCACCTGTGGGTCCGCTGGGATGATTCCGTTGACGACCGACAGCGGCTTGAAGCCGCCATCAAGGCCGGTGTCGTGTTTGCTCCGGGCCGCCTCTACGGGATGCCGGACGGGTATGCCCGCGTGACCTATGGCAAGGTATCCGAGAAAGACATAGCGGAAGGCGTTCGGCGCCTGGGAAAGGCCCTCAAGAACGCAGGCCACAGTTTGGGACTTTGATCCCAACCTGTGGCCTTACACGTTAAGCTATCGGTGGTAGTCTCAGAACACTCAATGGTAGCTGTAAAGTCGCGCCTCCGCACCAGGTATTGAATGAAGACACGCCGGAGGCGCATTTCGTTAAGGACGCCTTACTCCAACAGGCTGCTTGGGATAGAAAATGAGGCGGCGGTTTTCTTGATGTACTCATCCAACTGATCTGCAGGCTGGAATACCGGCCCGCCATGGCAGACTTCCAAGCGCTGAGGGTTCAACCGCCGCACGATGGCACTGCTTCGCAACGCTTCAGTCATATCCGCAGTGAACATGGGCATGGGTCTATGGAGCTTCCCCCGTTTTGATGTAAACAAGTCCCCAGCGAGCAGCACCTGATCTTGCTCGTGGTGGTACACGACATGCCCAGGTGAATGCCCTGGGGTCAAATAGGGCTTCAATCCGGCCACTCTTTCGAGATTGGCATCCTGGTCTTCGTAGAGTGGCTGCGCGAATCCTTTGACCACATTGTATTCCGGTCTCTTGCGGCGAGGATAAGGGAGTTCCCCTTCCATGTAGGGAAGTTCAATGCGGTGGGCATACACCGGAACCGACTTGTGTTTCACAATGTCGCCGACCGAGCCAACATGATCGGAATGCCCATGGGTCAGCAAGATTCTCTGTAACGGACCCGCATGCAAGCGGTCAATGAACGCTCGAATGCCTCTTGCCATGAAGGGAAGCCCGGCATCCACCAAGGTTACCCCATCACCATCGACAACCACCCAGACGTGTACGGGAATCAAGATCCACGCCTCTAGACTCCAGATATGTTCCGAGACCTGTTCAAATTTCATTTCCGTTCTGCTCCCTTGTTTACGGTCTGTCTGAATCCGGCCAGCATGACTTCCACTGCGAGATCGAAAGTCGAAGCGAGCCTCTCCATGAGCGCGTCCAGCGGTTCGTCGGAACTCGTGTACGTGCCAACGATCCCGTGCAAGGTGAAGAAGCAGATGCGGGCGTATGCCAAGGACAGGTCGCCTGCTTGCCCCAGTTGCAAATAGTCTTGAATCGCTTGCCTGAGCAGCTCAAACAACTGGTTCCGTAACTTCTGAACCTCCAATGCCGGTTCTGCTATATCGACTCGCGTGGCTCTCGCCATGAAGAAGACGGTATACATAGTCCGATTCGAGAGACCAAAATGGAGAAATACCCTACTGGCGAGTTGCAGCCTGTTGTCAGGAGGTAGCGCCTTGTTGAGGAGCACAGATTCCATTTGTTCCCGCAGCGATTGGAGCGGTCCTATGGAGAGTTGGTGAAGCAGCGCCTCTTTGTCCTTGAAGTAAATGTAGATGGTCGTATGGGAGCATCCGGCCGCTTTTGCAATCTCCCGCATCGTCACGGCATCGAATCCACGTTCCGCAAACAGTTGTCCAGCCGCTGCCAAAATGGCTTGTTTGGTTTCTTCGGAATGGATTTCCTGTCTGCTTGGCATGTTTGGCAACTTCTCCTTTGTCATGAGGCAACCGAGGTAACCGCCGGTAACTAACCAGTGGTCATACTATAACCATTGGTTACTAACGTTGTCAAGGGTATACGGACCAGGAGCCTCCTTTGACCCCTCCACCCTGCCTACAGGGCGACGGCCTCTTGAGCGGCCGGAGGAGGCGCCAGGAGAATTCGCCCGGTCTGGCCGCAAAACCGTGGTATGGCATGCACCGGCGCCCAAACCAGCCTTACCTCATATTGCGGCATAATAGCGGCAATGATAAACTGACGGTAGGCCAAAGTGGAAGGGGTTGGCGCAGCATGTACAAGCCTCGCTACAGCATTAGCAACGAAATAGCCCAGAACCTCATGGTGATGCAGCGGTCTGCTTCAACCGTCGAGTATCTTCCGCTACCGGCTTCGGTGCTCAAGGAGCTCCAAAGGGAGTCGCGGGAGACGACGGTCATCCTTTCAACCAAGCTGGAAGGGAACGACCTGGATGAGCGGGAGAAACGGGAGGCGCTTTACGCCAAGAAGGCAAGCGCACAGGCCCAGGAAGTCTACAACCTCATGCGGGCAGCCGAAGTATTGGACGACTGGGACGAAAGACAGCTACCTATTACGGAAGAACTCATTAAGAAGCTTCACGCCATCATTCGCGTAATTCCGTACGGTCGGCGGCCTCAGCTGAGTCAGTATCGAACCCAGCAGAATCAGGTGGGAACTCGCAACCAGCCGGGCTTTTATCTGCCTCCCATGTGGAAGGACGTGCCTCGCCTGATGGAGGATCTGGTGGCATGGGTAAACTCCCCTGCAACCTTGGCCGTCCCCGCTCCGCTGCGAGCCGGGGTTTTTATGTACCAGTTCCTCTGCATTCACCCCTACATGGATGGCAATGGCCGTACGGCGCGGATGCTCGCAACGTATATCTTACGGCGAGCCGGGCTTGGCCTAAAAGGGTTGTTTTCTCTGGAGTCGTACTACGACCGCAACCTAAAAGGGTATTACGCTAACCTTCAGATGGGCCTGCCGCACAACTACTACGATGGCCGCAACGACGCTGATCTCACGCCCTGGCTCGAATTCTCCGTCGCCGGACTCTCAGAGGTCTTCCAAGAGGCGGCGGCGGTGGTTGAAACTCGTAGCCTGCAATACATGAGCGTAGAGCCAGAACCCCTGAAGAGCCTTGACCCACAGCAGCGAATGGTATTCGCTCAGTTGGCCTTTAAGTACAATTGGATGACCACCACGGACTTGCGGAGTCTGCTCGGCCTGTCGGACCGAACCATTCGAGGCAAGATCAAGCGTTGGATCGATGAAGGCTTCATCAGCCCGAGGGACGAGCACTCGGAGAGAATCCGGTCAGTCACTTTGGCCAAAGGTTACCGTGACCTGGCGGAAACAATGCGGAAGGAACCGCAACGTTATCGCTATCTACTCAAGTAGCCCGATCGGGCCGACAGCGCAGACCCCTCCGTTGAATGGCAAACCGGGCTAGCTGAACTCCCGCATGTCCAACACCATCTTCACGGTGGCCAGCTCGTTTACGACCTGGGCAATGCGGATGTCCCCCAGGACGCTGACGGCCCGGTAGGCAATCTCGAAGGGAACACCGCGGACCGCCATCACAAATTCGACGGCGTCCCGCATGGCGGTCTGGATTGCGTCGTTAATGTCCTTTGCGCTGGCGATGAAGTACAGGTGGTGGTCGCGCTCCAGCACTGGTCGTCGCACCGGCCATGAACGCCCGCCGTGGGGCAGTCCTTCCACCACGGTCACCCGGCAGAGGCATTCCCCGCCGGTCTCGATCCCGTTCCCGCCCAGTTCACCATCTCCGCTCCGGCCGTGGATGTCCCCCAGACAGAGTCCGGCGCCGGGTGCAAACACAGGCAGATAAAGGGTTGTGCCGGGCCTCATCTCGCGCAGGTCCATGTTCCCGCCGTGGTCGCCGGGGAAGACCGTCCGAACCGGCCCCTGGGCCGGGGCCACCCCAATCACGCCGATCAGAGGCGCCAGTGGGGCCTCAATCCCGCCAGGAAACCGCACATGCCCATCGGCGATGTCGAGGATTAAAGTGGACTCCTCGGTCACCTGGGACCCCAGGATCCCTAGGCCCGGGCTCAAGGGCATCAGGCCCTTCGGCTCCGGTTCAAGCTTCAGAATCTCCACAGCCAGGCATTGGCCCGGTTGGGCGCCGGCGATCTCCACGGGGCCCGTGGCGGGATTGATCCTGGACCCATCGATCAGGGAGCGCAGGTCATCCCTTGAGTGGATCTGGCGGTCGTAGCAGTCGCGGATGGCGAACAGAACCGTCTCACCAGAGCTCATGCGTGCCGCGGGCGGGGTCGAGGGATCGAACTCCCAGACCACGTGCTCTGCACTCACCTGGACGGCGGGAATGCTCTTCATGGAGGGCCCCCCTTTCCTCACTCGGAGCAGAACCGGGTTGCCAGGTTGAGGTAGTACGCAATCCCAACAGGCATCGCCTCTTCGTCGGCGACAAAGAGCTTCGGGTGATGAGCCGGATAGCGTTGTGGCGCCCCCGGGAGACCGACTCCAAGGTTGCCGAAGCAGCCGGGGCGTTCCTGGGCGTAGTAGGCGAAGTCCTCGCCGTACATGCCCGGCTCCGCCCGCCTCACCGCCTCCGTCCCCACGGCGGCGGCCGCCGCCTCCCGGGCCAGTTCCGTCATCGCCAGGTCGTTGACCAGAACCGGGTAGCCGAAGGTGTAGTCGAGGCTGAAGGTGGCGCCATATGCGGCGCAGACGCCGGACACCACCCGCTCGATCAGCCCCTTGACCCGCTCGCGCAAGGCCGGGCTGGTGGTGCGGACGGTCCCCTCTAACCGGGCCTCCGCCGCCAGCACGTTACGGGCGGTGCCCGCCTGGAACCGGCCGACGGTGATCACCAGGGGCTCGAACGGGTTGACCATGCGGCTGTGGATCGACTGCAGGGCGCTGACCACCTGGGCGCCAACCACCACCGCATCGATGCCCTGGTGGGGCGCCGCGCCGTGGCCTCCTCTGCCGCGAATCACGAGGTCGAAGCTGTCCGGCGCCGCATTCACCGGGCCGGCTGCGAACGAGAGCTCCCCTGCCGGCAGAAAGGGATCCACGTGCAGCCCAAAGACGGCGTCGACATGCGGGTCCTCCAGGGCGCCGGCGCGCACCAGCTCGCGGGCACCGCCTGGCGGAACCTCCTCGGCCGGTTGGAAGATGAACACCACGTTGCCCGCCAATTCCGCGGCCATCGGCTTCAACGCCCGGGCGGCGGCCAACAGCGTCGCCGTATGCACGTCGTGGCCGCAGGCGTGCATTACCCCCGGCGTCTCGGAGGCGTAGGGCAGGCCCGTTTCCTCCTGGATGGGGAGGGCGTCGATATCCGCCCGGAGAGCGATGGTCCTCCCCGGCCGCCCCCCGTAAAGCACCGCCTTGACACTGTAGACGCCGCCGATGCCAGTCTCAGGGTCATAGCCCATCTCGCGCAGCTGACGGGCGACGAACGCCGCCGTCTCCTGTTCCTGAAAGCTCAGTTCCGGATGGCGGTGCAGCCAACGGCGAACCTCAACGCCATACGTTGCGGCATCGCGAACCATGTCTGGTGTCCAATTCATCAGCCCTATCACCCCACCCCACATCATAGTTGACCAGCACCATGCAGGCAACGGCGCGCCTCGCGGCGAAGCCCAGGCGACATCGATGCACCCTATTACCCGCGGCAGACTTGGCCGGTATCTCGAAGTTGACAAGGAGGAAGCATGCGTGACTGAGGACCTGAACCAGGCTGTTCGTGATGCATGGGATGCAATTGCGCCTTGGTGGGACGAACGTTTTGGTGAGGGAAACGCCTTTCAGAACCAACTCATTGGCCCGGCTACCGAGCGGCTGCTGTCGTTGCAGCCGGAAGAGATCGTGCTCGACGTGGCCTGTGGCAACGGAGCCTTCGCCCGACGGCTGGCGTCCCTCGGCGCCCGCGTCGTTGCGGTCGACTTCAGCCAACAGTTCCTGGAACTCGCCCGCAAACGTACGGTGGAGAACGCGGAACGTATTGAATACCGGCTCTTGGATGCGACAGATGAGGAACAACTCAAGGCCCTTGGTCATCAGCGGTTCGACGCTATCGTTTGCACCATGGCAATGATGGACATGGCGACAATTGAGCCGCTGGCGCGGAGCCTGCCAAAGCTTCTCAAGAACGGCGGAAGGTTTGTCTTCTCCGTGTTGCACCCGTGCTTCAACAATTCGAATTCAAGGCTCGTCGTGGAGGAAGAGAATCATGACGGCGAGCTCGTTCAGGTCTTCTCTGTTAAGGTCAGCCGGTACAGCCGTCCTTGGGTCGAGCGCGCGGCTGGTATGCGGGGGCAGCCACATGCCCATCTCTACATCAACCGTCCGCTTAACGCGCTGTTCGCCCCGCTCTTTGCTGCCGGCCTGGCGCTGGATGGGTTAGAGGAACCGACCTTTGAAAGGGCCGACTCGCCTGGCCCCCTCAACTGGCAGCAGTTGCATGACCTCCCCCCGGTTCTCGTTGCGCGCTTCCGATTGCACTAGGCTGCACGTGCATGCGCAGCCGAAGCGCTTCGACGTCACTCAGGGAATGAACCATTGGCACCACCTCATGGGCTCCCTCACCGTTCGATGATTCTCCATCCACGCCTGAGAGCCACGCGACGCAGGTGGCGGTCCGGGCAGACGGCCACAGGCTGCGGGCTGAGTTCCAGCATGGGCACATCGGCCAGTGTGTCCCCGTACGCCGCCCAGAGCGATCGTCCTGCCAACAGTCGGAGCAACCGTCTTACCTTTTCCGACCCGGTATTCACCGGCAGAGCCACCGACACGGTCCCACGGTCTGGCTGCACCTCCAAGGGAGTGCCGACGGCTTCGGCGCCA
>CALMNP010000388.1 GCA_937868875.1 uncultured Bacillota bacterium
ACCTCGATCATCGGCTGAGAAGGATCGCGCAGGCTCATCGCTCGTGCACCCCCGCGGCCCGTTCACCGTAGTAGGCGATGACGGAGAAAACCGACGTCAGTACCAGGTAAACAAGGGCGATCTCAAAGTAGATGGTAAACTCAAAGGTCCTCATGGCAAAGGTCTGGCCGGCACGGGTCAGTTCCGTCAGGCCCATCACAGATACCAGGGCACTATCCTTTAGCATGGCGATGAACTCGTTCCCCAGAGGTGGAATCAGCCGCTTGTAGGTCTGCGGTACGATGACCCGGCGCATGGCCAGGCCGTAGGACATGCCCACAGAGCGGGCGGCCTCCATCTGCCCCTTGTCGATGGACTCGATCGCGGCCCGGATGATCTCGGACATATACGCGCCGTAGTTGATGCCGAGCGCAATGAAACCGGACATGAACTTACTGGGGGCGTTGACCACAAAGTAGACGATAAGAATCTGAACGAACAGAGGCGTCCCGCGAATGACCAGGGCGTAGATGTAGGCAATCGACTCCAGAATGCGAATCCGTGAGACTCGCATCAGCGCGATGGTCAGGCCGATAACCGTCGCCAGGGCAATGCCGGCGGCGGTCAGCCCGACGGTCACCTGGGCGCCACGCATCAGGATGGGAAGGGCTTCGATCCAATGCTGTAAAATGCCATTGGGCACGTTGCTCGGCTCCTTGCCGCGCGCGAGAGCGGGGAACAGCCTGGCTGTTCCCCGCTCGGGTGCGCCTTGATGGGGCGGCCCAGGTGGAGATAGGCCGCATCGCAGAGTCTCCAGTTACTGCCCGGAGAGGTCTCGGCCGAACCACTTTTCGGAGATGGTCTTGAAGGTCCCGTCCTTCTTCATGTCGTCTACGGCCTTCTGAATGGCGTCGTAGAGGGTCTGGTCCTCCTTACGAATGGCAATGCCCACGGGCATGGCTTGCGCCGCTTTGCCGCTGACCTCAAACGTGTTGGGATCAAGCTTGGCGAAGTAGAGGCCAACCGGCTCGTCGATGACGATCACGTCGGCCTTCCTGTTTTTCAACTCCACGAACGTGGTGTCAAAGTTGTCCAGGGAGTCGATGGACTTGACGCCCTTGACGGCCTTGGCCATGTCTTCCGAGGTGGTCTGCTTCTGAACGGCCACCACCTTGCCCGCCAGATCGTCCAGCTTGGTGACGGGCTTGTCGCCCTTGCGCACCACGAACACCTGGTCCAGGGCAACGTAACTGACGAAATTGACCTTCTGCTTGCGCTCGTCGGTGACGTTCATGGAGGAGATGACGCCGTCGTACTTCTTCTCCACCAGGCCAGGGAGCAGGCCGTCCCAGCCGACGGAGACGGGGGCGAACTTCACACCCAGGCGCTTGGCAATCTCCGCGCTCAGGTCCATGTCAAAGCCGATGATCGTCTGACCATCCTTGTCCATGTATTCCATGGGCGGATAGGTGCTGTCCGTGGCAAAGACGAGCTTGCCGGAATCCTTGACCTTCTGCAGGGACGGGTCGCCCTGAGCCTGCTGTCCGCTCTGCCCGGCAGGGGCCGCATTGTCCGCAGGCTTGGCCGGCTGGGAGGCGCAGCCGGCCAGCAGGCCGACCGTCAGGAACAGGGCCAGGGCAATAGCCACAGTCTTCTTCGAGTTTGTGAAAGCGCGCATTTGGCGGCACTTCCTCCTCAGGTTGGAATAGCGGTTTACATTCCACAGACCACGCCGAATTCCTTCTGACCGTTACTAAGGGAAAAATGTAACATGGATAATGAGCCGCCCCTCGGTAGGTGGCTCTCACTCTTTCCCCGGCCGGTCAGCGGCCACTCGATCCATCGGTTCGGCGGCCTCTTGCTCCGCCAGTTCCACCGCCCGAGCCGCCAGGGCCTCCTGATCGTTAACCAGGGCCCCCTCCGCCACCTCGTCCCGCAGGTCCTGCAGCAGGCGGCCCAGCCAGGGCCCCGGCTCCCGGCCGAGGAGAACCAGCAATTCCTGCCCGCCCAGGGCGAGGTCGCGGATGTACACTTCGCGGTCCTCCGCCGCCACCCGGCGAATGCGGTCCAGCAGGGCGATGGTTCCGGGGTCCAGGTCTCCCCGCTTGGTCCCCGACGCCAGGCGGTCGGCGCGGCGGAGCCAGATGAGGTCCTCCAGATGCTGCGGCCCGATGCGCCTCACCAGGCGGC
This sequence comes from uncultured Bacillota bacterium, assembly GCA_937868875.1. GTDB lineage: Bacteria > Bacillota > Sulfobacillia > JAMDAP01 > JAMDAP01 > JAMDAP01. Next base: position 2,170 of record CALMNP010000388.1, read on the forward strand.
GGATGGACCGGTCCGTCTGGTGCGGGTCGAAGTGCAGGTCCATGTGGCAGCGGACCAGGTGGCTCACGCGCTCCACCGTTTCCCGGTCGAACCGCAGGCGCCGCAGCAGCGTGGCGGCCATCTCGGCACCCAGGACCTCGTGGTTATAGAAGTGCCGGCCCCGCTCGTCGGCGCTGACGCAGCGGGGTTTGGCCACGTCGTGCAGGAGGCCGGCCAGGCGCAGCACCAGGTTGGGGGGCACGTTCTGGCAGGCAAGCAGCGAGTGGGACCAGACGTCATAGCGGTGGTACTGATTCTGGTGGCAGCCCACGCCCTCCAAGAGCTCCGGGACGAAGAGGGCAAGCTGGCCGGCCCGGCGCATGAGTTCCAGGCCCCAGGCCGGACGCGGTGACAGGAGCACCCTCTCCAGTTCAGTCCGGATGCGTTCCACCGCCACCCCGGCCAGGTCCGGGGCGGCGGCGCAGATCGCCTCCCAGGTGGCAGGCTCCATGTGAAAGCCGAGCTCCGTGGCCAGCCGCACCGCGCGCAGGCCGCGCACAGGGTCTTCGCTCAGGCGAGCCGATGGCTCGCCGCAGGCACGGATGCGGCCGAGGAACAGGTCCAGACGGCCTCCCTGCGTGTCCACCAGCCCTCGCGCCGCGGACCAGGCCATGGCGTCCACCGTGAAGTCACGGTGGGCCAGGTCGCCCAGCAGGTCGGGCGGCTCGGTGCGGAAGGGGCTCACCTCCACCGGCAGGCCGTCGGCAATGACCAGAATCAGCTCGTGCCGGTTCCCCAGCCGGTGATGCCGGGGAAAGAGCGACGCCGTCTCAGCCGGCGTCGCCGATGTGGCCACGTCCCAGTCCTTGACGAGACGGCCCAGAAGCAGATCCCGCAAGGCTCCCCCCACCAGGACGGCCTCGTGCCCCTCTCGCTCCAATGCGGAAAGGATGCCCCCCACCGCCGGGGGCATCCTCGTCTTCAGGTCTCGCGTCAGATTGAGGGAACGGAGTGGCGCGAGCCACCGCACGTCTTACGCCGCCTTTCCGAACCAGGGCTGGTTGGTGCCAAACTTGCTGAAGAGGACGGCGCCGAGGCCGGCCAGGCCCACCAGTATCTTGAACAGCCAGCCCAGGAAGGGAATCAGGCCGGCGAGAGCCAGTACGCCCGTGCCAATGACCGCGTCCCAGGCCATGGAGCCCGCCTCGCCTGCCTCAGGCGAATGGAGGGCCTCGCGCACCCGGCGGCCGAGTACCACGGCGACCGCGGCGTTGCCGAAGAAGCCGGCCACCGCCAGGAAGACACCCCAGACGACGGGGCCAATCAGGGTGATGATCAGAACGATGCCGATCGGGATGGCCACCAGGGCCGTGAGGAAGCCGACCAGCAGGGCCTTGCCCGGTTCCTTCTCCGCCGACGCCCCCACGCCCTTCAAGGCGCCGGGGAAGAGCACGACCATCAGCAGAACCAGGGCCAGACCGGTAAGCCAGCTGACCAGGACCGTGGCCGGCCGGAAGAAGGGCGAGGCCAGGAGGGCGGGGAGGCCCGCCAGGCCGGCCAGACCGGCCAGGCCGCTCAGCCCGCCCGGACCGCCGATGCGGTGGCTCCAGCGCTGGTTATCCACATGGACGTTGCCCGACTGGGCCCCCGGGGCACGGGTAAGCTGTCCCATGGCCAGGTTGATCTGGCCGCCCACCCGGGCGTTGGGGCCCAGCGTCAGGTTGCCCATGACCACGGTGACGTCTCCCATCACCTGGCCGTTGATGGTCA
>CALMNP010000389.1 GCA_937868875.1 uncultured Bacillota bacterium
TACGAGCTTTCTGCCTGTCTCGTGGGCTCGGAGATGTGTATAAGAGACAGCTGATGTCCCAACTACAGCCATCGGAGGTATCCATGATGAAGCTTCAGCCCATCTCTCTGAGTACAATCCCGGACGCCATCATCCAGCAGATCAAGAGTTTGATCGCCACCGGCCGGCTCAAGCCGGGCGACCGCCTGCCGAACGAGCGGGACCTGGTGGACCAGTTCGGGGTCGGGCGTTCATCCGTCCGTGAGGCGATGATGGCCCTGGCTGCCATGGGCCTGGTGGTGCGGACACGGGAGGGCACCTACGTCAACCCCGACCCCGCCAGACTGGTATGGTCGAGCCTGGACCAGGGCGGGGTCCTTACCCGCAGCACCATCCACGACGTGTTCGAGACGCGACGCCTCTTTGAGGTCGGCATTGCCGCTCTGGCCGCGGAGCGGGCGACGCCGGAGGCCATCGCCGCCATCCGGCAGTGGGTGCCCGATCGGGTGGGCGATGTGGAGGCCTTCAAACAGGCGGACGTCCAGTTCCACACCGCCATCGCCCGCGCCGCCGCCAACCCCCTGGTCTTCGAACTCTACAGCAAGGTGCAGGAACTGCTGTTCCAGACGCACCAGTACTACACCGCCCTGGAGCGGCTCGACCCCAACTCGTCGGCGGCCATGTACGAGGCCATCCTTCAGCAGCACCGGGCCATCCTGGAGGCCATCGAGCGCCAGAACCCGGCGGCGGCCCAGCAGGCGGTGCTGGTCCACTTCGTCGCCCTGGAGGAGAGCATGCTGCGGAACGCCGAGGAGGCGGAAGCGGCCGATGCCGGCGCCGATGACGAGGAGGAGGACCTGGGGGCGGACGACGAGGGAGACGAGAGCCTGGGCTCGGTTTCGCCGGGCTGATCGAAGGCTCCGTTAAAAGGGCAGGCCGGCCCGGGCCCGGCGCGAGGAATGAGGCGAAGGAGGGAGCAGCGTGCGCATCGACATGCACGCCCATCTGATCCCAGAGCCCCTGCTCAGGGAGATTCACAGGGCCCCTGAGCGGTACCCCGTCCGCGTGGAAGAGAAGGAGAGCGTTCTCTGGTTCAGGCATGAGCAGGGCTACCAGTACCCGGTGCCGGCGGAGTTTTACGACGCCGGGGCGATCATCGCCGCCCTCGATCGGGTGGGACTGGACCAGCGGGTCTTCTCCCTGTCGCCCACGCTGTTCTTCTATGAAAGGCCCCAGGAGACCAGGAATCGGGTCTGCCGCCTGTACAACGACGCGGCCGCCGACCTGGTCCAGAGGAACGGCGGCCGCATCCAGGCCATGGCATCGGTCCCGCTGCCCGACGTCGCGGCGGCGGTGAAGGAGCTGGAGCGCGCGCTGGATCTGGGCCTGACCGGTGTGGAGATCGGCACCAACATCGAGCGGCACACCCTGGACGAGCCGGAGTTCTTCCCCTTCTTCCAGCGCTGCGCGGAACTCGACGTGCCGGTTTTTCTTCATCCCTACTACGTCGGACCGAAGCCGATGATGGAGCGGTACTACCTGACCAACTCCATCGGCAACCCCCTGGATACCGCCATCGCCATCGCCAACCTGATTCACGGCGGGGTCCTGGAGCGGCTGCCGCGGCTGAAGGTCGTGCTGGCCCACGCCGGCGGTTTCTTCCCCTACCAGCGGGGGCGCCTGGACCACGCCTTCCGCGTGCGGCGCGAGCCCCGGGTCAGCACGTCCCGGACGCCGTCCGACCACCTGGCCGGGGTGTACTACGACTCCATCTCCCACAGCGGGGCGGCCCTGCGCTTCCTGGTGGAGAGCCTAGGGGCCGGCAAGGTGATGCTCGGCAGCGACGCTCCCTTTGACATGGGCCCCGACGACCCGTCCCAGGTGGTGCTGGAGGCGGGCCTTGATCCGGCCGCTATGGAAGCCATCCTGGGCGGGAATGCCATCCGCCTCTACCGCACGGGTGATGCGCGGCAGAGCCGGGCCGCGAGCGGCAGGGGGTGAGGCAGTGGACCTGGGTCTTCAGGACAAGCTGGTCATCGTCACCGGGGCGGCCCAGGGCATCGGTGAGGCCCTGGCCCGCGGCTTCGCCGCGGAGGGCTGCCGGCTTGCCCTCATGGACTACGAACCGGCCGCGCTGAGGCGCGTTGCCGCATCCGTCCGCGACGGCGGATGTGAGGTGCGAGAGTACGTCTGCGACGTGAGGGAGATGAGTCAGGTCCGGTCCACGGCTGATCGCATCGCCACGGACCTGGGCACACCGGACGTCCTGGTGAACAACGCCGCCTGGACCGCCACGGTGCCCTTCCTGGACGTGACGGAGGAGGAGTTCGACCGCACGCTGGACACCGGCCTCAAGGGGCTCTTCTTCCTGTCCCAGAGCGTGGCCCGCCAGATGGCACGTCGCCGGCAGGGGGTCATCCTCCACCTGGGCTCACAGCTCGGCGTGGCGGCCTTCGCCGGCAGGTCCGCCTACGGCGCGATGAAGGGAGGCGTTCACCACCTGACCCGCGTCATGGCCCTGGAGCTTGGGCCCCACGGCATCCGCGTCAACGCCGTCGCTCCTTGCATCACGGAGACGGCCACGCGCCGGAACCTGCTGGACGACCCGAACTACGTGGCCTGGGTCAAGACCATGCTGCCCATCGGCCGCTGGGCCCAGCCCGGCGACGTGGTGGGACCGGCGCTGTTCCTGGCCAGCGACCACGCTGCCATGATCACGGGCCACATCCTGCTGGTGGACGGCGGCTGGACCATTCACTAGAGGTTGGACGATTCACGAGAGGGGGAGTGCAGAGACCATGGAGACCCAGCACCTGTACCCCAAATTCTCACCGGCCGAATACGAGCGGCGCTACCGGGCCGTCCGCGAGCAAATGGACTGGCGCGGCCTGGACTGTCTGCTGGTGTACGGCCAGGTGGGCATCAGCGGCTCCTGGCAAGCCAACGTCCACTACCTGTCCAACTACGCCGACACTCACTACCACAGCTACCTGATCTTCCCCAAGGCGGCGCCGCCCATCCTGCTCATCGCCATCTACCCCCACGTGCTGCAGGCCAGGCTGATGGCTTCCGTGGAGGACGTCCGCTGGATGGGCTGGGACCAGCCCGCCACCGTCGCCCAATACCTCAAGGAAGCGGGCGCCGAAAAAGGGCGCATCGGACTGGTCGGCGCGGCCAGCTGGTGGGGCATCTCCCTGCCGGCCCTGCACCTCGAGGGCATCAGGAAGGCCCTGCCGGCGGCGGAGTTCATCCACGCCACGGACATCCTGGAGCAGGTCCGCATGGTCAAGAGCGACGAGGAGATCGCCGCCCTGGAGAAGGGCGCCGCCTTCACCGACATGGCCCTGGAGGGTCTGGTCAAGGCCGTCAAGGTGGGCAAGGGGGAGCGCGACCTGGTGGCGGCCCTGCGCATCGCCTACCTGGAGGCCGGCGGCGACTTCTCCTTCGAGCTTCTGGGGTCGACGCCGATGTCGGCGCCGGGGATGCCCTACCCCTGGAAGTACCCCAGCGGCAGGCGCGTTGAGGCCGGGGATATCGTGGTCTCCGAGATCAGCGCCCAGTACAACACCTACGCCGGCCAGTTGATCCGGCCCATCGCCGTGGGCAAGCCGACGAAGGAGTACGATCGGCTCTTCGAGGTGGCCTACCAGACCTACAAGAACCTGCAGAAGGCCTTGCGGCCGGGCGCCACGCAGGACGACATCCTGGCCGCCACCGCGCCCATCACCGACTCCGGCATGAAGATCCACGCGCCGGTCATCCACGGCTGGGGCCAGGGCATCCACAAGCCTTTTGCGGGCACCCCCGGGTTCCCGGGCTGGCCGGCCAGCACCATGACCCTGAAGAAGGGCATGTCCATTCAGATTGAGCCGAACCCCATGACTGCCGACGAGAAACACGGCATCTTCTTCGGCGGGCTGCACATCGTCGAGGACGGCGGGGCGCGCTCGCTGCAGAAGTACCCGGAAGAGTTCATCGTGGTGCCGGGCTAGGAGGGACCAGGGCATGAAGACCGTGGAGTTGCTGGATCGCTCAGAGTTCAAGGCACAGATCAAGGAATGGCTCAAGCTGGACCTGGCCAGCACCGCCGTCATCACCATCGATATGCACCGGGGCCACCTGGATCCCGCGGTGGCGACCATGCCGGCCGACCCGGAGGACTCCCGCCGCGTGGTGGCTGCGTCCGCCAGGACCCTTGAGGTGGCGCGCTCCTACGGCCTGCCGGTCATCCACGTGGTGATGACCAACCGGCGGCTGCCCGGCGGCCGGTCGGAGGCCTACGGCGTGGCCTTCTGGGAGGCCGTGGAGCAGGTGAAGCAGACGGTGACGCCGGGGCGCGCCAGCAGCGCCTACAACCACAACCTGGAGGGCTCGGTGCAGACGGAGATCATTCCCGAGCTGTACCGGGACGGCGATCATGTGGTGACCAGCAAGAAGCGACTGAGCGCCTTCTACGGCACGGACCTGGAGGTGCTGCTGCGCACCCTGGGGGTCCGCACCGTGGTTTTGATGGGGATCAACACCAACACCTGCGTCCTCTGCAGCACGTTCGAGGCGTTCAACCGCGACCTGGCGCCGGTGGTGATTTCGGATTGCGTCGCCAGCATGTACGGCCCCGACCTGCACGTCTTTGGCCTGGAGAACATCAGCCGCTGCCTCGGCTGGGTGCTCTCCTCGGCCGAGTTGGAGGCCAGGCTGCAGGTGGCGAAGGAGGCGGCCCGGGCGTCGCCGGTCTAGCCGGTCGGCGATCGCAAAAGTGTGGCAAAGGAGGGATTCGATGGCTCGACCGCTGGTGGTGATTACCGACCACATCTTTCCCAGTCAGGACATCGAGCGGGAGGCCGTGACCGCTGCGGGGGCGGACCTGGTGGTAGGCGCCTGCCGTACGGAGGCGGAGGTGTTGGCACTGGCTGCTGACGCGGACGCCGTCATGACCACGTACGCTCCGGTTACGGCCAACGTCATAACGGGACTCCGGCGCTGCCGGGTGATCGCCCGCTACGGCGTCGGCGTGGACAACGTGGCCGTGGAGGAGGCAACCCGGCGCGGCATCTACGTCTGCAACGTTCCGGACTACAGCATCGACGAGGTCTCGGAACATGCTCTGGCCCTGCTGCTTGCCCTGGCGCGTCGCGTTACCGTGCTGAACCAGGACGTCAAGGCCGGCCGCTGGGACTACAAGCCCTTCCGGCCCTATCACCGGATCAACGGCAGGACGCTGGGCCTGGTGGGGATGGGGCGCATAGCCCGGGCCCTGGGGGCCAAGGCCGCGGCCCTGGGGCTCAAGCTGGTGGCCTTCGATCCCTACCTGACGCCCGAGTCTCCCGGCGCCCAGGGCGTGCGCCTGGTGCCGCTGGATGAGTTGCTGGCTGAGGCGGACTTCATCTCCGTGCACTGTCCCCTGACCCCTGAGACGCGCGGCCTCATCGGACGGGATGCGTTCCGGAAGATGAAGCCCGACGCGGTCATCGTCAACACCGCCCGGGGCGGGATCATCGACGAGGCGGCCCTGGCGGAGGCCATGGAGGCCGGGCTCATCGGCGGCGCCGGTCTGGACGTCCTCAGCCAGGAGCCGATGCGCCCCGATCACCCGCTGCTGCAGTTCCCCAACGTGATCCTGACGCCGCACACCGCCTTCTACTCCGAGGAGTCGACGCTGGAACTGCAGCGCCGGGCGGTGGACGAGGCGGTACGTTCCATCACGGGCCAGCCGCCGCGCTGCCCGGTGAACCGACCGGTGGGGCGCTGAAGCAGCGCCGGCCCCCTGGACCCTGATCCCGGACCCTGAACCCAACGGTATCCCAGATCTGACAAGGGAGAGGAGAAAGGTTCATGTACAACAACTTCATTCAGGGTAAGCACGAGCACGACCCGCGGCGCATCTACAGCACCACCGGCACCGACTGGCAGGAGCGCGTCAACTTCGAGCGGATGCGCAAGGACCGCCTGGCCAAGGTGCGCGAGCAGATGGACGCACATAACCTGGGCGCCATGATCCTGTTCGTCGGTGAGAATGTCCGCTACGTGACCGGCGTCTGGCAGGGCAACTGGAAGAACAATATCTTCATTCGCTACGCGGTGCTGCCCCGCAACGGCGAGCCGGTCCTCTTTGAGACGGTCGGCTCGGACATGATCTGCGCCGCCATGGACGCTCCCTGGCTGAAGGAGGAGAACGTCCGGCCCGCCATCACCTGGCGCTGGGCCGAGAGCGCGGAGAAGATGCAGGTCGAGAAGATGGCCAAGTCCGTGTACCAGGTGCTGGCGGAGCACCACGTGGAGAAGGAGCAGGTCGGCATCGACGTCATGGACATGCTGGCCTACCAGGCCTTCACGGAGCTGGGCATCAACCTGGTCAACGCCTGGCCGGCCATGAAGGACGCCCGGGTGATCAAGACGCCGGACGAGATCGAGTCGCTCAAGATCGCCGCCGCCCACGGCGACGCCGCCATGTGGATGGCCATGAACGAGTGGGCGAAACCCGGCGTTACCGAGCGCGAGGTCTCCGCCAAGGTCAACGAGTACCTCTACCGCAAGGGGTTTGACGTGGTCTACGACATCATCGTCGCCTCCGGCGGCAACACCAGCCCCTACCGCCGCTGGGCCACCGACAAGCTGATGCGTGTGGGCGACCTGGTGATCATCGACATCAACGCCGTCGGGCCGGGCGGCTACTTCATCGACTTCGTCCGCTGCTTCAAGGTGGGCGGCGTCAAGCCAACCCAGCAGGAGAAGGACCTCTACAAGGAGACCTACGACTCCCTGTACCGGGCCATCGAGAAGATGAAGCCGGGCAACACCACGGCCGACGTGGCCAAGGAGTTCCCGGTCTACGACGACGACAAGTACCGCACGGTCTCCCTGCAGCAGTTCGCCCACTCCATCGGCCTGACTTTGTACGAGGGTATGTGGATCAGCCGCGCCTACTCCCTGGAGCACCCGGCCGAGATCAAGCCGAACATGTACTTTGCCGTGGAGACCTTTGCCGGCCACCCGGGCCTGCACCAGACGGTGCGCCTGGAGGAGAACGTCGTCATCACGGACACGGGCAATGCCATTACCACCCTGGCGCCGCACCCGGAGGAGTTCTTCCAGTAGGCGAGCCGAGAAAGGAGAGGGAGTCATGTCCACACCGTGGCGGACCGATAAGTGGTTCACCAGCCCCTGGAACTTCCTTCCGGAAGTCAGGAGCGGCCTGCGCTTCCCGGGCAAGATCAAGATCCACGACGTCACCCTGCGCGACGGGGAGCAGCAGGCCGGGATCATCTTCACCCTGGACGAGAAGATCCGCATCGCCGAGGCCCTGGCCGAGGCAGGGGTCCACCGCATCGAGGCGGGCATGCCCGCCGTCTCGCCCCAGGACGAGGCGGCGATCAAGGCGTTGGTAGGCCGCAACTTCCCGAACACTGACATCTTTGCCTTCGCCCGCTGCATGAAGGACGACGTCAAGCGGGCCGTGGACTGCGGCGTCAAGGGGGTCGTCATCGAGATCCCCTCCAGCACGCACATGATCGAGAAGGCCTACGGCTGGAAGCTGGAGCGGGCGATCGAGCTGTCGATCGAGGCCACGCGCTACGCCCACGACCAGGGGCTCTACGTGGTCTTCTTCCCCATCGACCTGAGCCGGGCCGACTTCAACTGGGGCCTCGACCTGCTGGCCCGCGTCGCCAAGGAGGGCTGGATGGACGCCCTCGCCGTCGTGGATACGATGGGCGGGCTCGCGCCCCACGCCGTCCCCTGGCTGGTCAGCAAGGTCAAGGAGCGCATCCCCGATAAGCCTTTGGAGTGCCACTTCCACGACGATTTCGGCATGGGCGCAGCCAACACGCTGTTGGCCCTCGCCGCCGGCGCCGAGGTGGCCCACTGCACGGTCTCGGCTCTGGGCGAGCGTGCAGGGAACGCACCCTACGAGGACCTGACCGTGGCCTTGATGACCCTCTACGGCGTCGACATCGGCATCAACACCGAGCGGCTGGTGCCCATCGCCCGCATGGTGGAGAGCATCACCGGACAGCCCAACCGCTGGAACCGCGGCATTACGGGCAAGCTGCTGACCCAGATCGAGTCGGGCATCATCAGCGGCTGGTACCGGAACTGCAAGACCGAACCGACCATGCTCTTCCCCATCGACCCCTCCCTGGTGGGGGCGGAGCCTCTGGGCGTGGTGCTGGGCAAGAACAGCGGCGCGGACTCCATCCACGTCTGGCTGGAGAAGATCGGCGCCACCGCCAGCGATGAGCAGGTGACGGCCCTGGTCAGCGCCGTCAAGCAGCGGGCCTATGAGAAGCACGGGCTGCTGGACGAGGCCGACTTCCGGCAGCTGGTGGCCGCGGTGAAGACCAGCAATAGGACGGCCTAGCACGGTCTGGTCGGCGCACGGAAAAGGGAACCAGCCTCTCTCGGGGCTGGTTCCCTTTT
>CALMNP010000390.1 GCA_937868875.1 uncultured Bacillota bacterium
CAAATCTATGCAGTTCACCCTTATTGTAACGGAGGGGCGGAGATTCGTCAAAGAAACCGGGGCCCTCCTGCCCTCCTCGTGTTCATGCGTCCACTCCCGCGTACCCTTCCAGGATGGCCGACATAAGCTGGTCATCGGTGAAAGGGGGCGTCAGCCAATGTGGCTTCTCTACGGCATGGTTCTTCTCAGCCTTGGCACCAACCTGGATAACCTGGGCGTCGGCCTCGCTTACGGAGCGGGGGGCATCCGCCTGCCGGCTTTGTCCAATCTGGTCATTGCGCTGATGGCCACGGCGGCCACGGGGGCAGCCATGCTGGTCGGTCACGCCGCCTCCCACCTGCTGGCCATTCAGGTGGCCAACGCCCTGGGCGGGCTGCTGCTCATCGCCGTGGGGCTGTGGATCGGCGCGAAAAGCCTGGTGGACAGCGCGGTGCCCGTGGGGCATCACCCGGTGGAAATCGGTCGCTTCCGCATTCCCTTGCTGGGTGTGGCCGTGCGCATCCTGCGCCAACCGTCGCAGGCGGACCGGAACCGCTCCGGCCTCATCGACCTGGCCGAGGCCATTCCCCTGGGGCTGGCCCTGGCGGCGAACAATGTCGCCGGTGGCCTGGGCGGCGGCCTGACGGGGTTTCCTCCCCTGGCCTCGTCCCTGGCAGTGGGGCTTGGGAGTTTCCTCACCCTCTGGGTCGGCTGGCACGTCGGTCGGCGGACGGCACGGCCCTGGCTGGGCACGCGTGCCGCCCTGCTGGCGGCGGTTCTGCTGATCCTGGTCGGCCTGCACGAGGTCTAGCCGGTTCAGACCTAATGGTCTCTATCTCTGCTGGGCCCCAGGCATCGCCTGGGGCTCTGACTTTGTCGCAAAGTTCATTTGTTCACTGCCTAGAACTTGGCAGGATTGAGGGGGGCGTCAGGCGAACTCCGCCTCCACCAGAAAACCCCATTTCTGGGGGCCGACGGCGGGCGGTCATCGCCGCCACACCGGGCCAACTCGCAGCAGGAGGTGTGTTTCGTGAGGGCTGTCCAGTTGTTCGAGTACAACCAGCCTCCCAGGGTGGTGGAGGTGCCCAGACCCGAGATCCAGGGTCCGTTCGACGTCATCGTCAAGATCGCCGGCGCCGGCGTCTGCCGGACCGACCTGCACATCATGGAGGAGGTCTGGCGGCATTCCCTGGGCGACCCCAAGCTGCCTTACACCATCGGCCATGAAAACGCGGGATGGGTGGAAGAAGTCGGTTCCGCCGTCACCGGCCTCAGCCAGGGCGACCCCGTCATCCTCCACCCGTTGATGAGCTGCGGCGTCTGCCGCGCCTGCCGGGCCGGCAACGACATGCACTGTGAGAACTCCAAGTTCCCCGGCCTGGACGGCACCGACGGAGGCTACGCCGAGTACATGCGCACCAGCGTGCGGTCCGTGGTCAAACTGGCGCCCGGCACCGACCCTGCTCCGCTCTCCCCCTTCGCCGACGCCGGCATCACCGCCTATCACGCCGTGAAGAAGATCGCCCCCCTCACCTACCCGGGAAGCGTCGTGGCTCTGGTGGGCGTGGGCGGCCTCGGCCACTTTGCGGCACAGCTGCTTAAGGTCATGACCACGGCCAAGGTCATCGCTATCGAGACCCGGGAACAGCGTCTGGGATTCGCCAAGGAGCTGGGTTGCGACGAGGCCGTGCTGGCGGGCGAGGACGGCGGCGTCCAAGCGGTGCTCGACTACACCAACGGGCGAGGTGCTGACGTCGTCCTGGATTTCGTTGGAGAACACGGCACCCCGGACAACGCCCTCAAGATGGTTCGCAAGGGCGGCACATACTCCATCATCGGCTACGGCGGCACCGTGGCCCCCACAACCCTGGACATGATCTCCCGCGAGCTGAACGTGATCGGTAATCTGGTCGGCACCTACAACGACCTGGTGGAATTGATGGAACTGGCCCACCAGGGCAAGGTGAAGATCACCAGCGCCCAGTTCCCGCTGGAGCAGGCCGCCGCCGTCTGGCACTACCTGGACGCCGGCGAGATCGTCGGCCGCGGCGTACTGGTGCCCTGAGCCGTCGGGGCAGAAAGCGAGGTGGTTCAGTCATGGCAGGAACGTCCTGGCTCGGCAGGTACATCGGTGAGGCCCTGGGCGTCTTCCTCATCGTGCTGTTCGGCGACGCCGTGGTCTTCGCCGCCGTGCTGGCGGGCGTTGTCCCTGACCTGATTACGGTGGGCGTTGCCTGGGGCTTCGCCGTGGCCATTGCCGTCTGGGCAGGCGCCTCCCTCTCGGGGGCGCACTTCAACCCGGGCGTGACTCTGGCCATGGCTCTCAGGCGCCGCTTCCCCTGGCCACAGGTCATCCCTTACTGGCTCGCCCAGATTGCCGGCGGCTTTCTGGCGGCAGCCACGTTGACGTCGTTCTACGGCGGCCTGATCGACGCCAGGCTGTCCGGACTCGGCCTGGCCAAGGGAGCCGAGGGCAGTCAGCTCGTGTCTATGATTTACGTCCCATATGCACCCAATCCGGGCATGATCGGAATCGGTCCTGCCGCCACGGCAGCCGGGTTGAAGGCACTGGAGGGCTGGTCCAAGGTCAGCGCCTGGCAGGGTGCTGTAGCCGAGTTTGTGGCCACGGCTCTCCTGGTGGTCTTTATCCTGGCCCTTCTGGAGGAGCGCAGCGTCAACCTGCCGGCGGGCTGGTTCTTCCCGCTGGCCCTGGGCGTGGGCGTGGCTCTGCTGGTGGTGCTCGCCGCGCCTGTCAGCATGGCCTCGCTCAACGCGGCGCGCGACCTGGGGCCTCGCCTGTTCATGGCTCTGACCGGCTGGGGCAGGATGGCCTTCCCGGGGCCCAGGGGCGACTGGTGGGTGACCACCGTCGTACCGACCGTGGGGGCGGTCGCCGGCGCCTACTTCTACGACT
>CALMNP010000391.1 GCA_937868875.1 uncultured Bacillota bacterium
CGGTAGCCTGCCACGGCGGGCCCTGGCGACATTCGTGACTCAAGGCGCGGTAGGCAGGTGGCGCGCGAGCGGCGAAGCCTCCTCCAGATTCCAGGCAAAGCCGCGGGGCTCGTAGCTGGGGCCGGCCGGATCGAAGACGTAGTCGCCGGTGATGTCGCCGCGGCTGATGCGCTCCAGGGCCTCCACCAGGGCGTCCACGTCTTCGGTGGTGTTATAGAGTCCGAAGCTGGCGCGAACCATGCCGGGCGCGTGAGTGCGGTCGCCGCGCAGCACCTGCCGGCGGATCCGCTCGAAATCGCGAGCGCCAACGCGCTTCAGCCGCGTGACATAGGGGTGCGCGCAGAAACAACCGTGGCGCACGCCAACGCCGGCCTCGTAGGCCAGGATGGCGGCCACCAGTGCATGGTGCAGGCCATCCACATCGAAGCTGATGACGCCCACGCGCTCCTCCGCCCGCCCCGGGTCACTGCAGCCGTACAGCCGCAGGCGGGGGATTCGGGCCAGCCGCGGCAGGGCATACCGGACCAGGTCCGCCTCGTGCCCGGCCACGCGGTCCATCCCCAGCTCCCCCAGCACCTGCACCGCCCGGCCCAGGGCGACGGCCCCAGGGACGTTGGGCGACCCGGCCTCCTCACGGTCGGGAGCTGCGGCCCAGTCCACCAGCTCGTCGCCCACCAGGGCGACTGTGCCGCCGCCCACCAGGTCGGGCGGGGTCTGCTCGAAGAGCGCGCGCGGCCCCACCAGGGCGCCCGAGCCGTAGGGGGCGTACATCTTGTGGGCGGCGATGATGACGAAGTCCAGGTGCTCCGGGGCGCCGTGGGGCCGCATGTCCACGGCCCGATGAGGCGCAAGCTGCGCCGCGTCCACGGCTACCAGGGCCCCGGCCTCGTGGGCCAGGCGGGCGATGTCGTGGATGGGGTTGATGAAGCCGGTCACATTGGAGGCACCTGTGACCGCCACCAGCCGCACCGACTCCCGGTGGCGCGCCAGCTTGGCCTGCAGGTCGGCCATGTCCAGCCGGCCGTCCCTGTCCACGTCGACATGGACCGTGCCTGCCGTGGCCCGCCAGGGCAGGTCGTTGGAGTGGTGCTCCATGCGAGAGGTGATGACCAGGTTGCGGCGCGCGTCGACGGGCAGGCGGCGGGCCAGCTTGTTCAGGGCCTCTGTGGCGTTCTTGGTGAACACGACCACGTCCTGCCTGGGGTCGGCGCCGAGGAAGGAGCCGACCTCGCGACGAGCGGCCTCGAAGGCCTCCGTGCTGAGGCGTGACTTGTAGCCCGTGCCGCGGTGCACGCTGGAGTACCAGGGCATGAGGCGGTCCAGGGCGTCGGCCACGGCCTTCAGGGGCGGGGTGCTGGCGGCATTGTCCAGGTTCACGTAGCGGCCGGTACGGCCGTTCAGCAGGGGCACCACGGCGTCAGCCCCGACCACCAAGTCGCGGTACTCTCTCATCGCACAGCCCACCTCAATAGGCTCCGGCGTCCGTATCCTCCTGTACTCGCGCCCCAGCCTCATGGTGAACATGAATTCCGGGCCAAGGCAGGTATTCCTGCTTATCCCCCGGTGGGCCGGGGATCTCAGGAAGACGCCGGCCCGGCGGCCCTTCCGGCCTGGGCCTCAGGCCCCAGGGCCGACAGCACCGGGGCGAGCAGTTCCAGGTCCCCCATGGGAAACAGGTGCACACCGGCCGCCCCCATCTCGCGGATGGCCAGAACCGCGGTCACTGCCTCCTCCACCGCCGCCTGCCGACCGCCTTCCTCCAGGGTCTGCATGACCCGGTCGGGAATCGCCAGGCCGACCTTGTCACGCATGTAGACGGCGGACTTGTACCCCTTCAGGGGCATCACCCCGTAGAGAATCGGCAGCCCGAAGCGGGCCGCGCCCTCGTGGAAACGATGCAGGCGCTCCAGGTCAAAGATGGGCTGAGTCTGGACGAACTGGGCTCCCGCCTCAACCTTGGCCTTAAGCTTGGAGAACTCCACGTCAAGGTCAGCCGCGCAGGGGTTGGCGGCCACGCCGATGGCCAGGTCGGTGGGGCCCTCCAGTTCGGCACCGGTGTAATCGAGTCCCTGGTTGAGCCGGGCCGCCAGACGAACCAGCCCCAGGACGTCCAGGTCAAAGACGGCCTTGGCCATGGGGTGGTTGCCGCGGGACGGCGGGTCGCCGGTCAGGCAGAGGATGTTGCGCACGCCCATGGCGCTTGCACCCAGCAGTTCCGCCTGCAGGCCAAGCAGGTTGCGGTCGCGGCAGGTCAGGTGGAACACCGTCTCCACCCCGAGTTCGCGCTGCACCAGGTAGGCGGCTGCGATGGGGGCCATGCGCAGCCTGGCCATGGGGGAGTCGGCGATGTTGACAGCGTCGACCCGGCCGAAGAGCCACGCCACCTCGTTCAACATTCGGTTCGGGTCCGCCCCGCGCGGCGGGTCCACCTCGACCGTCAGGCTGAACTGCCGCCGTCTGAGCCGTTCACGCAAACCCTGCATGGCTCC
>CALMNP010000392.1 GCA_937868875.1 uncultured Bacillota bacterium
ATGACGTCGCGGGTGATGTGGGTTGGGGTGGAGGTGCCCGAGGTCACGGCCACCTTCCGCCTCCCCTTGAGCCAGGCCGGGTCGATGTCCTGGGCCGTGCCCACCAGGTAGGCGGGGCGCCCGGCGATCTCGCGCGCCACCTGCACCAGGCGGTTGCTGTTGTTGCTGCGCTCGTCGCCGACGACCAGCACCACGTCCGCCTCGCGGCTCTGGGTGGCCACGGCTTCCTGCCGCTGCTGCGTGGCCAGGCAGATCTCGTTGTGCACCTCGGCCTGGGGGTAGCGGGCGCGGATGGACTCGATGATGGCCTGCGTGTCCCACTGGCTGAGGGTGGTCTGGGTCACCACCGCCAGGCGTGGAACGTTGACGTTGAGGGCCTCCACGTCCGCCTGGTTTTCCACCAGTTGGACGCGGTCCGGGGCCTCGCCCACGGCGCCCTCAGGCTCGGGGTGGCCCTTCTTGCCGACATAAATAATGGAATAGTCCTGCGCCGCCAGCTCCCGAATCAGGTCGTGGGTGCGGGTGACGTCGGGGCAGGTGGCGTCAATGGTCTTGAGGCCCTTTCGGGCGGCCTCGATGCGGACGGCGGGCGAAACACCGTGGGCTGTGAAGATGACGGTCCCGTGGTCAATGCCGGCGATGAGCTGGAGGCGGTCCGACCCGTCCATCGTCCGGACTCCCAGCTTTTCAAGCTCCTCGACAGTGTGGCGGTTGTGTACGATCTGACCAAGTATATAAATGGGGCGTGGCATTTTGGGGTCGGACGCCACGTCACGAGCCAGCGACACGGCGTCCACAACGCCGTAACAATAGCCCCGGGGCGTGATCTTGATGACTTCCACAGGCAATCCCTCCTGGGACGCAGAACAAGGCCGCTTGTGTTCCGGTCCGATTCGACCGGCCAAAACACAAGGCAACCGAATGCTTTCTAATTATCCATTATAGGCCTCCGGGACGATTTGGGAAAGGACCGTCAGTCGGTCGTGTCCTGCGAACGGGGACGACCTGGCGATGTGCGGCGACTGCGGGGGCGGCTGGACGAGCCAGCAGCCTTGCCGGGGGACTTGCGTCCGGCGCGGCTGGACGAGCCAGCGGCCTTGCCGGCGGACTTGCTGCCTGAGCGGCGCGGCCGGTCGGGCGGGAATTCGAAACGGACGCCGTCGTCCGCCAGCACCAGGTACGAGCTGAAGGACCGGCCGGTGCGCGGCGACTTGAAGCCGGTGATCAGGGGTGTACGGCCCCGGGTGAGCAGGGAGCCGGCCAGAGAGGCGTCAATGACCTTGCCGCAGAGGTAGCGGGGCAGCCGGACGCAGCCCTCCGTGCCGCAGGTCCAGCCGCGGCTGTCCTTGCGGACCTCGCGTCCGCAGCGGGGGCAGGCGCCGGCGGCCGGCAGCGGCTGGCCCTCCTCCGGGGCAGGCGTTTCATCGGCTGCAGCGGCTTCGCCGGCCGCCGTCCCCTCGGCGGCCACCTCGCCGGCCGACGCCGTACGGCGTCGGGCTTTCGTCGTCGTCGGCGCCGTTGAACCTGCGCGGGCGGCGCCCGGCGCCTGACGCACCCGGTCGACAACCTGTACCGTCAGGTCCCGGATCTCCTGCATGAACCGTGCCGGCTCGTAGCCGCCGGACTGAATGTCGGCGATGCGCCGTTCCCAGTCGCCCGTCAGATCGGCGCTGAGCAGCACCTGAACCCCCGCGGCCTCGGCCAGGTCCACCAGGTGGCGGCCCTTGGGCGTAGGCACGATGGCCTTCTTCTCCAGGCGGATGTACCCAACGTCCTTGAGCCGCTCGATGATGGCCGCCCGGGTGGCGGGCGTGCCCAGTCCGTGACCCTTCATGGCCTGGCGCAGGGCCTCGTCATCCAGCTCCTTGCCGGCGAACTCCATGGCTGACAGCAGGGTGGCCTCGGTGTATCGCCGGGGCGGCTGGGTGGTGCGCTCCGGCGCCTCCACGGACCGGACCTGGGCCGGCTCGCCCACCTCCAGCGTGGGTAGAGCCTGCGGCTCGTCTTCGTCGTCCCGGCTCCCCTTCTTGCGGGAGGCCGGCTCCGGCTCCACGACGCGCCAACCCTGCTCGAGCTGGCGGCGGCCCCGGGAACGGAAGCGGTCCGGCCCAACGGGCAGGACGCTCACCAGACCGGCCTCGGTGGCGGTACCCGCGTCGCCACCGGCGGCGGCATGACGCCCGTCGGCGGTACCTGCGGTGAACCCAGTACTGTCCACGCGGGTTACCACCTCCGCCTCCAGGTAGCGGGCGTCGGGGTAGAACTGGGCCAGGAAGCGGCGCACCACCAGGTCGTAGACCTTGGCCGGCGCCCCGCTCAGCTCCCGGGGCCGCTCCCGCGTGGGCAGGATGGCGTGGTGGTCGGTGACGCGGGCATCGTCCACGACGCGGCGGTTGCCGGGGTGGACCCGGCGGGGGTCAGCGCCGGCGGCCAGACTCTGGTACACCGGCTGGGTCCCCAATGCCTGCAGGACGCCCGGCAGAGTGCCGATCAGGTCGCGGGTGAGGTGACGCGAGTCCGTCCGCGGGTAGGTGATGAGCTTGTCCTCGTACAGGGACTGGGCCGCCTTCAGGGTGGCGGCGGCGGTCAGGCCGTAGCGCCGGTTGGCCTCGCGCTGCAGCGAGGTCAGGTCGTAGAGCTGGGGCGGGCGGTCGCCCACAGTCTTCTCCTCGGCCGACTCCACCTGCGCGGGCTTGCCCTCCACCCGAGCCGCCACCGCCTCCGCCGTCTCCCGGCTGAGGCGGGTCTGGCCTTCCGGGCCGAACCACTTGCCCTGGTAGGCCCGGCGGCCGTCCAGGGCGAACTGGGCCACGACCTCCCAGTAGGTCTCCGGCACAAAGGATTCAATCTCACGCTCCCGGCGGACGACCAGGGCCAGGGTGGGCGTCTGCACGCGCCCCACGGAGAGCAGGTCCCCCCAGCGCACGGTGAAGGCACGGGTGGCGTTCAGGCCCACCAGCCAGTCGCCCTGGGAACGGCAGAGGGCGCTTTGGTAAAGGCGGTCGTAGTCCGCCTGGGGCCGGAGGGCGGCGAAGGCCTGGCGGATGGCCTCGCGCGTCAGCGACGAGACCCAGAGCCGTCGCGACGGCCGCTCCAGCCCCGCCGCCTGGCAGATGTAGCGGAAGATCAGTTCGCCCTCGCGCCCGGCGTCGCAGGCGTTGATTAACTCCGGCGCCGTTCGGGCCAGGCGGACCAGGGTCTCATACTGGGCCCTGGTCTTGCCGACGACCTTCAGGCGGAAGGCCTCGGGCAGGAGGGGCAGCGACTCCAACGACCAGCGCTTCCAGCGCGGGTTGTAGTCCTCCGGCGCCTGCTGCTCGACCAGGTGGCCCAGGGCCCAGGACAGCAGGTAGCGATCGCTTTCCAGGTACCCGTTCTGACGGGAAAAGCCGCCCAGGGCTTCGGCGATGGCCCGGGCGGCGGACGGCTTCTCAGCGATGATCAAGGGCTTGGACTTGGCGGGCATGGTGCTTCCCCCTCACCCAGCAATTCGTTCCCGACGGGGCCAAACCCTTGTTTGGGAACGCCACCCGGGAATAAACAAAAGGAGGGCGGCCGTGGGCCGTCCTCCTTGATGCGTACCGCTACTGTTACTCGCCCGGGCTCGCTTCAGTCTGGTCTGCTTCAGTCTGGTCCGCCTCGCGCAGGCTCAGGCTGATGCGCTTCTCCTCCGGCTTCACCGACAGAACCTTGACGCGAACTTCCTGCCCGGGGCTGACGACCTCGTTGGGGTTGTTCACGTGCTGGTCGGCCAACTGGCTGATGTGAATCAGCCCGTCGATGCCCGGCTCCAGCTCCACGAAGGCGCCGAACGTGGTCAGGCGCACGACCTTGCCGGTGACCGTGGAGCCCTCGGCGTACTTCTCCACCGCGATCTGCCAGGGATCCGGCAGGGTCTGCTTGTAGCCGAGGGAAACCTTGCCCTTCTCCCGGTCCAGGCGCAGGACCTTCACCTTCACCTGCCGGCCCTCGCTCAGCACCTCGGAGGGGTGCTTGACGCGGCCGTAGGAGAGTTCGGAGACGTGAACCAGGCCGTCCACGCCGCCCAGGTCCACAAAGGCGCCGAAGTCGGTGAGGGACTTGACGGTACCCTCCCGCACCTGGCCTTCCTCCAGCTCGGCCCAGAGGCGCTCGCGCGCCGACTTGCGCTCCTCCTCCAGCACGGACTTCCGTGAGAGGATGACGCGGTTCTTGTGGTGATCCATCTCAATGATACGGGCGCGCACGCGCTGGCCCAGGTACTTGCCCAGGTCGGCCACGTAGCCGCGCTCCACCTGGGAGGCGGGCATGAAGCCGCGCAGCCCGATGTCCACCACCAGACCGCCCTTGACGACCTCCACGACCTCGGCCTCCAGGACCTCGCCCTTCTCAAAGGACTCCTGCACCCGGCCCCAGGCGGCCTGCTCTTCGGCCTTGCGCTTGGAAAGCTTGAGGCCACCCTCGTGTCCGTCGACGGAGACGACGAAGACTTTGATCTCATCGCCAACGGAGACCACCTGGTCAGCCGACTGCATCGGCCGGTGGGAGAGCTCGTTCAGGGGGATGATGCCCTCCGACTTGTAGCCCACGTCCACCATCACCGAGTCGGACGAGACCTGCACGACCTTGCCCGTGACCACATCACCGGGCTTCAGCACCGTGAGAGCCTTGGCGAAGTCGTTCACGTCCTCGCCCATGTCCGCTGTCTGAGCTGGCTCCTGCTCCTGCAAAGCCTTTTCCTCTTCCGTCACGAAGCGATGACCTCCCTGCCGGGCTCGGGTTGCGGGTGGCGCTGGCGGGAGCGCACCCCACTCTTGCTCCCCGGAGCCGACTTCCGTTTATTGCCGCCAGGATTGGAGAGGGGCCAAAAGCGCTTCCCGTATGGGAAGCGCGACGGCCCTGTCCTGCTCGGGGTTTTCACTCACTACAATACTCTGGCAGGCTAACCCTGTCAATCGCGCCGCCCGCCTCAGGCCGGCGCTGCCAAAAGCGAGGCGATGGCCTCGGAAACCCGGTTGGCCCCGCTCTCCAGGATGTCGCCGCGAAGCTTCTGTTCGTAGAGGTCGTCCAGTTCCACGGGGCGCCCGACCCGGACGTTCAGCCGGCGGAAGAGCCGGTAATCACCGCTGATCGCCATGGGCACTACGGGAGCCCTGGCATGGGCGGCGATCCAGACGACGCCGGGTTCCGGCCGAAGCAGTTGCCGGCTGCGGCTGCGCGTGCCCTCGGGGAAGATGCCGAACACCTCGCCCTTCTGCAGGACGACCAGGGCCTGCTTCAGTGACGCCCTGTCGGCGCTGCCCCGCTTCACCGGGAAGGCGCCCACATACGGCAGGAGGGGCCCCAGAACCGGGGCGCGGAAGAGTTCCTCCTTGGCCATGAAGTGGACGGAGCGCGGCACGGCCACCGCCATGGTGATCGGGTCGGCCCAGAGGAAGTGATTGCAGCAGAGAATGACGGGCCCGCTGTCCGGAATGTTCTCCAGCCCCGTGACGCGCAGGCGGAACAGCAGGAGCCAGAACGGTCTGAGAATGGCGCGGACTACTCTGTAGAGCATCAGGACCTCCGGCAATAGCCAAGGATCGTTTGCACAACTTCGTCCACGGACCG
>CALMNP010000393.1 GCA_937868875.1 uncultured Bacillota bacterium
AGACGTGTGGGTTCGGGCCTGGTCAGGCGATGAGATCCAGGCGCCCCGGGGCGCCCCGGCTGCCTGACCTGGCGGTCACGAATTCCGGCTGGGCCGCCTCCTCCCGGTAGCGTCCGTATCGAGCCGTTCTGGCCTGCCAGGCTTGGGCCTGAGCCTGGGCCTGCTGACCCTGGCCGAGGTCCTGGTGAGCCGAGCCTGTGCCCAGCGAGACCGAGAACTGCTCCACCCGGAAGCCCTGGTCCTGCAGAGCCTGCTTCAGTTCCGGCAGGTGCTGCTCCAGGATTTCCCGGACCTGGCCGCTGACCACGTGGAAGCGGGCCGTAAGCTGGCCGCCCTCCATGGTCACTTTCAGGTCCACCGGCCCCAGATTCTCCGGAACCAGGTGGATGCGGGCTTCCGTCCTGTCACCCTGCAGGGTCACCTTCACCCGGCTGATGACCTGGCTCAGGATGTCCCTGGGCTGGTTCAACTCCGGAGCCGGTGCCGCCTGCGGCGCCCGGGCCGCCGTGGTCGGTGCGGGTGCGGTCTGCTGGGGGAAGGCTGCGTTCCCGTCCGGTCGGACGGTCGCCGCCTCTCCCTGCTGGTCCTTGCCCCCCTTCTCACGGGTGTCCAGGCCGCCGGACGTCTCCGCCCGGCCCTGTTCGGACTTCGCTGCCGCAGCCTGCCTCAGCGGATTGACGCCGTTGGCCGTCGGTCCCGTCACCTCCGCCGCAGTCTCTGCCGCGTCCGGAGCCTGTGTCGGGCCCTTCGTGCCTGCGACGCTTTCGGCCTTTGCGGCCTGCTGCGCTTCCGCTGCTGCCGCAGCGGGGAGTCCGGCCTGGGTCTCAGATGCAGTCTTGGGAACCCTGCCGTCCACCTGGACGGTTGATTCCGGCCCTGCCGCCGGCCCGACCTGTTGATCTGGCCCGACCTGCTGGTCAGGTCCGACCACTGCCGCCCCGCCGGCTGCCTGGTTCGACGGCGCCGCCTCCGCCGTCCTGACCTGCAGGGCCTCGGACGGCTTCACTGACGGGGCCTCTGCCTGCTGCGCCCTGGCGTCCCCCCCCTGGGGCAACGCCTCAGGCTGCGCGCCGGCTGCCGCCGGAGCCGCCTTCAGCCTGGCGGGCTGAGTGGAGTCGGAAGGCGCACCGGTTTCGGCCTGCGGCAGGTCCTGCACCGGCACCGCGCTCAGCTCCGCGGACAGCGGATTCTGAACACCCTGGCCTGCTGCCTGACCCGTGACCTGGCCTGTCGTGCCGGCTGTTGCGGCATCGCCGCCCGGGCCCGCACCGCCACTTCCTCCGACCGCGACCGCCTGGCCGCCTGCCGCAGAGTCCACCGCCGTCCCGCTCACCGCCTGCAGCAGCACGGCGGCGAACAGGGCTCCTGCGGCGCTCTCCGCCAAGGCCCCCGGTTTGCCGGCGGACCTGGCGAGACTCTGGGGCCTGGATGCAGGGGTCCCTTCCATGAACAAAATGGCATTCATCATGATTCACCCCCTTTCGCCCAAGACCTGGGATCTATGAGAAACCTGCCGGGGCCGTTGGCGCCGGCAAGAGTGCTGACGACATCAAGGCGTGACCAGGGTTCGGATGCGCCGCGTCAGTTGGGCCGCGCGGGCCTGGTCCAGGGCGGCGAGGATCTGCGCCACCTGGTCGTTGGGCAGGGCCAGCAGAATGGGCACCACGTCATCATCGCTCAGCCGGCTCAGGATGGTGGCGGCGCTGGACGGCTTCATCTCGCGGTAGATGCCGGCCAGCCTCTGCGCTCCGGCCAGAGCCGCCTTCTGCTGGTCCAACTGCAGGCGCTCCTCCGCCAGGGACTTGGCCAGCCTGTCCAGCTCGGCCGCCCGGGCGTCCAGCTCCGCCTCCGTGGGGGCCGGCGTCTTGGCTTCCGGCTGCTGCCCCGCGGGGTCTGTCGCAGGCGGCCCTTCGGTCAGGGG
>CALMNP010000394.1 GCA_937868875.1 uncultured Bacillota bacterium
GCTTTGGCAAGCTCGAGCAGTACGTGACCTCGGGACCGCTGCTGTTCTAGAGGAGGGTGGCTGAGTGCTGCCATTTCGGGATCAGGAGCTGGGTCTGCCGGCGGAGCCGTCGCTACGGCGTGTCGGGATGCCGGGAAATGAAGAAACCGCCACCTTGCGGTGGCGGCTCACTTTGAATGCCTCTGGGCTTATGCCTCTGGGCCTTGTGGTAAGCGAATTGGTGGGTAGCCCTCCTGCCTCTAGGCTCTGGAGTCTGGTATAAGGATAACGGCAGGGGTCCCGCCAGGAGTGGTTCAGGGGGTAACTGGTAGGATTTCAAGGATGACTGGCAATGCAGCACGCCTCGATGGTGCCGGCTGCCCTTGACAGACGGTTATTCTCTGGGCTACAAGTAGAAGAGATCCATCTTCTGGCCAGACAGGCGGAGGTACTCAGCACGATGATCAATGCGACGGCTCGGTAACTGCATAGGCGCGGCTCATGAAGCCGCGGCATCAGGCCGGTCCCGCCACAGGTCGTGCTGGTACGTCTCTGTCTTCTAGAGGCAAGACGAATACAGCTTGATAGGTCTTCGTGGCCACGGGTAATCGACCCGTGGCCTTTTTGTACCCCTGGGCGGGGCCGCGAGAGGAGCGGTCCCCATGATGGTTCTCCGTACGCGAGCTGAAGGTCGCCAAGGCCGGATTCAAAGCTCAGGCGAAGGCGATGATGCGCCACGCCAAAGCCATTGGCTCCCGGCTGGAACGGATTCATGCAGAGAAGCCATATGAGGCGGCGGGCCTCAGACTTCGCCTGGACGGAGGAGTTGGGCCGGGGCCGAATCTGGCCCTGGCCACGGACCTTGGATTCAGCTACGACGGTCACCACTGGCTCTTCCGCAAGGCCGGCTTCTTCCTGCGGAGGGAGGACCGGTTGGCTGTCATCGGTCCCAACGGCTGCGGCAAGACCACGCTTCTGCGCCTGATTCTGGGACAGCTCCAACCGACGGAGGGAAGCCTTTACGTGGCTCCCGCCCAGGTCGCTTATCTGGCGCAGGAGCTGGAGACTCTGGACCCGCGGCATACCGTACTGCAGGAGGCGGCCGGCAGCGACGCCCCGGACCAGCCCCAGGTTCGCTCTCTGCTCGGATGCCTGCTCTTCTCAGGCGAGGCCGTCGCCAAGCCGGTCTCCGTCCTGTCCCGGGGAGAGAAGATCCGCCTGGCTCTGGCCAAGACCCTGCTCAGCAGCCCGGACCTGCTGGTGCTGGATGAGCCGACCAACGGCCTGGATCTGCCCTCACGGGAGGCGGTGGAGGAGGCCCTGGAGGGCTTCCCGGGAACCATCGTCCTGGTGTCCCACGACCGCTACTTGCTGCGGCGCCTGGCCACGAGGGTGATGAATCTGGAGGGAGGGACCCTGACCGTGTTCCCGGGCTCCTACGTGGAATACCTGGATAGCAGACGCAGAGCCGCGCCGCCGGGGCGCCCGGGGCGAGGCGGTCCCGCCGACGCCGACCGCCGCCTCCTGCTGGAGACCCGCCTGGCGCAGCTCTCGGCCGCCCTGGATGCTCCTCCGGAAGGGCAGGCCGAGAGACTGCAGCAGGAGTTCCTGGCGGTCAGCCGGGAGTTAAGGAGCATACGCGAAGCGTCTCAGGCCTAGGAGATGCATGTGGCCACGCGACGGCCGCAGGGGAGGTGGGTCTGTGCCTGACGTTCTCTATCGCCCCGCTCGGGCGGAGGACATTCCCGGGGCCGTTGAGATTCACCGCATCGCCCGGGACGAGATGCTGAGGCAACAACCTGGGCCTGCCTCATCACGATGCGGGAGAACAGCAGGCAGGCTTTCGGCACGTGCCGGACCTGCAGCGCCGGGGGATCGGCGGCCCATTGCTGCGCAGCGTCTGGTTGGAGTGGGAGAGGCAGGGGGCGCGGATCTTCTGCGTCTGGGCCCCCGTTGATCCAACGGCGATGGCCAACTACATGAAGCTGGGCATGCTGCCCGTGCGGCTATTCCCACTTCCTGACGACCGGGCCGTTCGGCAAACTCGATCAGTACGTCGTTTCCGGGCCGCTGCTGCTCTGATCCATCGCATCCGGGCCGCATTCAGCCCCTGGTTCTTTAGGGGACGCGAGGGTTGAGTCGCCTGGTACCGTTCTCGGACCGCCCGCCGGCGCTGCGCCGCTGGGAGGCGGAGGCCAGC
>CALMNP010000395.1 GCA_937868875.1 uncultured Bacillota bacterium
GTCAGGTTGCCCATGACCACGGTGACGTCTCCCATCACCTGGCCGTTGATGGTCATGTTGCCCATCACGTTGAAGGCGTCGCCGTTGACGGTGCCGTTGACGTCCGTGTTGCCCATGATGGTTACGGCGTCGCCGTTGACGACCTCATCAGGGAGAATCTCGGAATTCCCCATGATGGTGACCTTTTCTCCCCGCACCGAATCAGCCGAGGCCAGGGCGGTGCCGCTCAGAACGAGAGTCAGCGTCGCGGCCAGCAACAGGGCCTTGCCCCAGGGCTTCTTTAAGAACTTCCTCATAGCGGATTCACTCCTCAGGTGGCTTTCACCCGGTATACCACCTGCGGCCGACAAAGTCTGAGGGTCCGGCACAACTTTTTGCCGGACCCTGGTCCACTCTTAACGGACAGCACCCCGTATCCGCCGCATCAGGTCGAACGTATCCTCCAGCAGTTGGTGGCCGGCCCCTTCGTTGTAGACCTCCTTGATCTGGGTCACATACTCGTCCAGGGCCTGGTACACGATCTCCCAGTCGTCCTTGGAGAGGTGCAGTTCGCCTTCCACCCCGATTGCCTCCCTTGCCAGTACTGCAAGGGTAGTGTTACCAGTTGGTGCTGATTCCAACGGCGTGGGCGAGGCGAACCTGGCGGTACAGCATGGAGCGATAAACCATGATGACCACGGCCGCCACGTTAGCCGGAATCATGAGCAAGGAGGTCATGCCCGCCATATGGACGTCGAAGCCGCCGGCCCCCTCCAGGTGCCATAACCCGACCACGGAGGTGAGCAACCCGAAGGCGACCACCGCGCCGGTGGCGGCCAGACACTCCAGCGGGTGGTCCTGCAGCAGTCCCATGCTGCGCTCCAGGGCCTCCTGGAGGCTCCTTTCCTGGAAGAGCGCCTCGGGCAGGAACGAGAACAGCAGTACCGTACCGAAGAAAAAGGCTCCGCCGGCAAGGGCAGTCATGCGCCAGGCGGCTTGGGCCAAGGTGAGCAAAAACATCAGGGGCAGCACAGCGCGCAGCGAGAGAGCCAGTGACTTGCCGAACAGATGGCGGCAGCTGGCTCGGCCCAGGTCCAGACCACCGTAGATCAGCGCCTCGGTGGCCGCCAGGAACAGGGGAAAGGCGAGCCAGGTCAGGCCCACGGCCGTTTCCAGCCATACGCCCGTCGTCCCCGATGCCCGGGATGAGGCTAAGCCGAAGGCGCACTGGATGGCCCAGTGCACCAGCAGCGGCGCAAAGACGATGGGGTTGGCCCGGCTGAAGCGCAGGGCTCTGTCGACCAGTTGCATGCGCGGCACCTCCAGTATTATTACTGTCTCGCCGCGATAAAGGAAAGTCAATGATTT
>CALMNP010000396.1 GCA_937868875.1 uncultured Bacillota bacterium
GAAGTTCCACCCAGTACCCCCATGTTCCCCGCCCCCACCGCCGAAACTCTAGGTAAGAAACATAAAAACCATCCGACCGTCCAACGCAAACCCGGTGAAAGCCGGGGGCGCAAAGCCCAGGGGCTTCGGGAAACCGGTGCCGGCCTGGCTGCCGAGGGGTGGGGAGCCCATAGGGTTGCCCGTCTTCGGTTGAAGGCGGGCTTTTCGTCGCCCCGACCCTCGGGCGGCGTCAACGGTCGGAGGGCAAGGAGGTCCGAACATGAACCGCAAGTGGATGGCCGGAACCCTGGCTGCCGCGCTCGTTGTCGGCAGCACCTCCGTGGCAATGGCGAGCCCGGACCGCTCCAGCAAGAGGCAGGCGCCCACCGCCGTCGAGTCCCATGAGAAGGGCCGCTCGGCCGAACGGGCCCAGCAGGTGGCCGCTCTCAAGGCCGAACTGGCCAAGCTCCGTGACCTGAAGCTGCAGGCCAACGACCTTCGCCACCAGCTGAACCACGAGTATTCCCAGATGCGCCGCAGCATCGGCCAAGCCGTCGAGGCCGGCCAGGTGGATCTGCTCAAGCAGGTGCTGCCTGAACTGCAGGATATGCGCACCAAGCTTCAGGCTGCCGCGGAGGCTCAGTCCGAGGAGCAGGTGGAGACCGACGGTTTTGAGCAGGCCAGGAAGACCGCTTCCGTGGATCTGGCCCTGGCCCGCATTCAGGCAGCCGAGGAACGGGTACAGCAGCGCATCGACGCTCTGCAGGCCGCTTTGACCGCCATGCAGGACCTGAACGCCAGGCTGGCGGCTCAGCTCCCGGCCGACTCTTCGCAGAAGGTCGACGAGGAGCAGGATGAAGAGCAGCCGGAAGAGGACGCGGACGAGGCGGAGCCGGTGGACCCGACTCAGCCGGCCGACGGCAGTCAGACCCAGACCCCGCCCACCGATGCCAACGTTGCGCCCGTTACACCCTGACCCTCCTCCGGGTGAACACGCGCCATAACCTCCTCCAGACGAAGGGAGGCCCAGCCGGGCCCCCCTTCGTCGTATTTTCCGCTGGTCTGCCGGGCGGAGGATTTGCAGGCGCCTGCCGAGAATTGGGTTGTGACTGGGCACTTCGGGAAACGATGGTGCCAGGAGGTATCACTTGTCGATGAAATGGACTGTCTACCGAGACTACGCCGCTATGTCCAGGGCTGCAGCCGCCGTCATCGCCGTTCAGGTCCGGGCCAAGGCGGCCAGCGTGCTCGGGCTGGCTACCGGCAGCACCCCCATAGGGACCTACCAGGAACTGGTCAGGATGCACCGGGAGGACGGGCTTGACTTCTCCCTGGTCAACACCTACAACCTGGACGAGTACCTGGGCCTGCCCCCGGATAACCCCCAGAGCTACAGCCACTTCATGTGGCACCACCTCTTCGGCCAGATCAACATTGACCCGGAACGGGTTCACATCCCCTCGGGCCAGCCGGAGGACGTGAACAGGGCCTGCCGCGATTATGACCGGGCTATCGAGGCGGCCGGCGGCATTGACCTGCAGCTGCTGGGGATTGGCCGCAACGGCCACATCGGCTTCAACGAACCCGACTTCTACCTGCGCACCGAGACTCACCTGGTGGCCCTGACGGAAGACACCATTGCCGCCAACGCCCGCTTTTTCAGCCGGCCGGAAGAAGTGCCCCGTTCAGCCATCACCATGGGCGTCGGCACCATCATGAAGGCCCGGCACATCCTGCTCCTGGCCTCCGGCGCCGACAAGGCGGACGTGGTGGCCAGGATGATCGAAGGCCCCGTGACCACGGAGGTTCCGGCCTCCATCCTGCAGATGCACCCGCAGGTGACCGTCCTTCTGGACGAGGCCGCCGCCGGCATCCTGATGGAGGACGAACGGCGCCGCCGTCGGGAGGACCAGGCCTAGCCGTTCAGGCCATTGTCGAACGGCGTCATGACCTGGCTTCAGTGCTTTATCCACCAATCCGCCAGTCCGGACGCACCAGGTGGCCTGGAATGTGTTGGAACGCGTTGGGCCGGCGGGCGGGAGCATCACCTTAAGTCCGCGCCAGTAGGGCGCTTCGCCCAACTACAGTGGTGAAAGGCGGAACTGGTCGAAAGTTCCCGACAAAATCGGCTTGCATTTCCTAAGAAGGTCGGCTACACTGAGACATGTCGCATTGGATGGAGTGCCGTGGCCACGCTGGTTCCCCGGTTGTGATGCCTTCGTGCATGGACCCAGGGCGACGAATACGGATCCGATAGGAGAGCACGGAGTCACATGACCAAGACCCTGTATTTTGGGAACCTGCCGTGGGCCGTCACCAGCGAGGACCTCACCGAGGCCGTCAGCCAGCACGCGGAAGTCATTTCCGCCCGCATCGCCACCGACCGTGAAACCGGCCGGTCGCGCGGCTTTGGTTTCGTCGAGGTTCCTGAGGAGAAGGCCCAGGCCGTCATCGACGCCCTCAACGGCGCCGAGTGGGGCGGTCGCGCCCTGACCGTCAACGAGGCTAAGCCCCGTGAGGATCGCCGCACTGGCGGCGGCGGTGGCTTCGGCGGTGGCCGCCGCAACAGCTACTAAGCTGTAGGTCAGCGCAAAAGCAGCAACACAAAGAGACCCGGTGCTTCAAGGCACCGGGTCTCTTTTTATGTCCCAGGGCTGCCGGCCGGTGGGGCCTCTGCCGTTCCGGGCCGCCGAGGGCCTAGCCCCCGGCGCCGCCACCGTCGTGAATGCCGCCCTCGGTGAGGCCGCGGGCGTCCAGCAACCTGTCAGCCTCCTCGGCGCTAAGGTAGCCCTTGGCCACCACCACCTCGCGGATGGCCCGGCCGCTGGCCATGGCCTCCTTGGCCACCTCGGCGCCCTTCAGGTAGCCGATGACCGGGTTCAGGGCCGTCACCAGAATGGCGTTCTTGGCCAGCCAGCCGTGGGCTTTCTCGGCATTGGCCTGGATGCCCGTCACACCCGTGTCGGTGAACACCCTCAGGGCATTGATCAGCACGTGCATGGACTCGAAGAGGTTATGGGCGATGATGGGCATCATCACGTTCAGTTCCAACTGGCCCGCCTGACCCGCCATCATCACCGTGGTGTCGTTGCCGATAATGTGGAAGCAGGTCATGTTCAGCATCTCCGGCATCACGGGGTTGACCTTGCCGGGCATGATGGAGGAGCCGGGCTGAATGGCCGGCAGCCGAATCTCGTCCAGGCCCGTGGACGGGCCCGAGGCCAGCAGGCGCAGGTCATTGGCGATGCGGATCAGCGTCACGGCCAGGGTCCGCAGCGAGCCGGAGAAGTCCACTGCGTCCGCCTGGCTCTGCATGGACTCGAACAGGTTGCCGGAGGAGCGAAGCTCCAGGCCTGTCAGCTCCGACAGCCGTTGGATCATGCGCTGATGGTATTCCGGGTGGGCGTTGAGCCCCGTGCCCGTGGCGGTGCCGCCGATGCCCAGCCGGCGCAGCCGGTCGCCGGCGGTGGCGAGGCGCTCGCGGTCGTGTCGGACGGCCTGGGCGTAGGCGCCGAACTCCTGGCCCAAACGCACGGGGACGGCGTCCTGGAGGTGGGTGCGGCCGGATTTGACCACCGGGTCAAACTCCCTGGCCTTGGTCTCCAGGGCCTCAGCCAGGTGGTCGACGGCTCCCAGCAGGTCGTCCAGGCGCCAGAGGCAGCCCAGGCGGATGGCCGTGGGAATCGTGTCGTTGGTGGACTGGGCCATATTGACGTGGTCATTGGGGCTGACGGGCTTTTTCGTGTCGTCCAGGCGGAAGCCCAGAATCTGGTTGGCCCGGTTGGCGACGACCTCGTTCACGTTCATGTGGTGGGAGGTGCCGGCGCCGGCCTGGAAGGGGTCGATTACGAACTGGTCCTGGTATTTGCCGTCGACAACCTCCTGGGCCGCCTGGACGATGGCATCCGCCAGCCTTGGGTCCAGCAGACCCAGCTCCCGGTTGACCTCGGCCGCCGCCCGCTTGATGGTGGCCATGGACCAGACAAAGGCCGGGTACGGCCGCATGCCGCTGATGGGGAAGTTCAGGACGGCCCGCTGAGTCTGGGCGCCGTATAAGGCCGTAGCCGGAACCCGCACCTCGCCCAGGGAGTCCTTCTCGATGCGAAACTCCTCAGCCAAGGGAAAGCCTCCTTTGCGCAGGGAAATCCTGCCAGATTCAAACTTCTTCATTCCCGGGCCGTGCTCCTTCCCGCCCGGAACTTGAACGGGGTGTCTCACGTACTCACCAGAGAAAGCATTCCCCGCGAGGGCAACTTACTGGAGGGAACCACGTGTCCTCATTACCTTGCCCGCCAGGCTGCTGGGCGGACCACGGCTGAGGTAGTGGCTGAGCACAGGAGCCAGATTGACGGAAAAAGTTGCAGCAAGAGGTAGCAAACCGAGGCCCTGCGTGCTACAATGCACGAGGCGCCTGTTATTCGCTTGGAATCGGAGGTGGTGGCTGTGGAATCAGGGCCTGGTCGATTCGGTCAGAAGGTGACCTGTATCGCGCAGACTAACCAAAGCCAGCACGACACACCACCGGCTCGCCGTGTCCAGGGACGCCAGGGTTCTTGAATGTCTGAACTCTGACACGCCCCCCTTCGGCCGTGCCCCCGTGCGTGGGTGCGGCAAGGGGGGCGTTTTTCATGACGCAGCAGCAGTTTGAGGGGCTGAAGCAGCTTCGCCTGCTTCTTGAGGAAAACCCGTCCGGCCTGTCTGACTTCCTGCGCGACCAGCATCCGGCCGACCTGGCCGAGTGGCTGGAGGAGCTTGGCGACGAGCAGCGCGTCAAGGTCTTCAACCACCTGGACGCGGAGACCGCGGCTCTGGTCATGGGGGAACTGGATACCGACACGCAGGCCGGCATCGTGGGCGACCTGGGCCGGGAGCGGGCCGGCGACATCATCGAGGAAATGGACCCGGACGACGCCGCCGACCTGCTGGCTGAACTGACCCCGGAGGAACAGGGGCAACTGCTGGGCGAGCTGCAGGCGGAGGACGCCGCGGACGTGCGCGAGCTGCTCGAGCACGAGCCGGACACCGCCGGCGGCATCATGACCACCGACTACATCACCGTGCAGGAGCACATGACGGCCCAGGCGGCCATCGACCACCTGCGACGGGTTGGGCCGGAGGCCGAGACGCTGTACTACGTCTACGTGGTAGACGCTGCCGAGCATCTGGCCGGAGTCATCTCCCTGCGCGACCTGATCGTGGCCAGGCCCGAGACCCCGGTGCAGGACATCATGCGCACGAAGGTTGTATCCGTGCGCGCCGATCAGGACCAGGAAGAGGTGGCCAGGGCGGTCTCCAAGTACGACCTGCTGGCCATCCCCGTCGTGGACGGGGAAAACCGCCTGGTGGGCATGGTCACCGTCGACGACGTCCTGGACGTCATCGAGGCGGAGGCCACGGAGGACGCCCTGCGCATGTCCGCCGTGACCCCGGATGAGGAAGACCCTTCCGGCACGGACTTTGGCGCCGGCATCTGGCGCCTGGCCAAGCCCAGGCTGCCCTGGCTGGTGGCCCTGCTGTTCCTGGAACTGGCCTCGGGCAAGGTGATCGACCATTTCCAGACGGCCTTCAACCCGGCCACCCTGGCCTTGCTGACCATCTTCATCACCACCATGGCGGGCGAGGCGGGAAATGCCGCCACCCAGGCCCTGGCGGTCGTGGTTCGCAGCCTGGCCACGGGCGAGATCGCGGTCGGCGACGTACTGAGGGTCGTCTGGCGTGAATTGCGGGTAGGGCTCACCGTCGGCGTCATCGCCGGTGTGGTACTGGCTGGGCTGACCCTGGTGTGGCAGGGCAACTGGTACCTGGCCCTGACCGTTGGTGTGGCCATTGCGGTAAATATCATCGTGGCCAAGATCCTGGGTGCGTTCTTCCCCATCGTCATCACCCGGCTGGGTTACGACCCTGCCGTGGCCTCGGGGCCGCTCATCACCAGCATTACCGACGTGACCTCAATGCTGACCTACTTCGGCGTGGCCAGCTTTGTTCTGAGGATCTAGAACCGTTGCCCTCAGCGCCGACCGCACCTCATCCAACCGGCGGGACCTTGACAGGTCAAGCCGGCACCCGGTAGTATCAAGAGCATAATCGAACCCACAAGGGGAGTAGCTGCCCGGGTGCATCCCGGGCGGCGCGGTCGTCAATCCGGGGCCTTGCCCCCGGCCGCGCCGGTCCTCCTGCAGCCACAGGGGACACGTGCAAGACCTTGGTTCTAGTCGAACCAGCGTCTGCCGTGTCCCTTTTGATTTGGGCCGATGGGGCTCAAGGCGGGCAGGCCTGGACGGACGTAAAGGAGGACGGTTCCCTTGACGACGAACCTCTGGCTCTGGGTGGCCTTCAACCTGGTCGTGGCCGGCATGCTGGCCCTGGACCTGGGCGTCTTCCACCGGCGCTCACATGCTGTCGGCGTGCGGGAGGCCCTGACCTGGACGGCGGTCTGGATCGGGCTGGCCATGGCCTTCAACCTTGGCATCTACCTGACTCTCGGCCCCACACCCGCCCTGGAGTTCCTCACCGGCTACCTGATCGAGAAGTCCCTCAGCCTGGACAACATCTTCGTCTTCGTGCTCATCTTCGGCTTCTTTCAGGTGCCGGCGCGCTACCAGCACCGCGTGCTCTTCTGGGGCGTCCTGGGGGCCCTGGCCATGCGGGCGGGGCTGATTGCGGCGGGCGCCGCCCTGCTGGCCCGCTTCCATTGGGTCATGTATGCCTTCGGCCTGTTCCTGGTGGTTACCGGCGTGCGGATGGCCCTGCAGCGGCACGCGTCCGGCGACCTGAGCGAGAACCGGGCCCTGCGCCTGGTCCGCCGCCTGATACCGGTGACCGATACCTACCACGGCGAACGGTTTACGGTCAGGGAGGCGGGACGCCGGCTGGCGACGCCCCTGCTGCTGGCCCTGGTGCTGCTGGAGCTGAGCGATCTGGTCTTCGCGGTCGACTCCATCCCGGCCATCTTTGCCGTGACGCGCGACCCGTTTCTGGTCTACACCTCCAACGTCTTTGCCATTCTTGGCCTGCGCTCGCTCTACTTCCTGCTGGCCGGGGTGGTGGGCAAGTTCCGCTACCTGAAGCTCGGGCTGTCGGTGGTGCTGAGCTTCGTGGGGGTGAAGATGCTCCTGGCCGAGGTCCGGCCTGTGCCCATCGCGGTCTCGCTGGCCGTCATCCTGGGGGTGCTGGCCCTGTCGGTGATTCTGTCGCTGGCGGTGCCGGAGAAGCGTCAGGCTTGGGCGGACGGGCTGCCGGCGCAGGGCGCCTCGAGTCGATGACCTGTTTCGCGTCAAACAGTGGAAGGAGCAGCCGCCGCTGGGTACGGAGAGCGATGCCGTCGATGTGGCGGCGGTCCATCAGCAGGTAGCTGCGGGTTGACTCCAGGTAGGGGCTGGGTCCCACGGAGAGGAAGACCCGAAAGCCCTGTTCCTCCAGGTAATGCATTTTGGCGTCGCCCATCGGGACCCGGCTGCCGTGGGGAAAGACGTAGATGGGGGTGGAGCCCGCCAGCGGCTCCACCTGGTCCTTCCACCTCTCTGTGTCGCGCTGGAGGACGCCCTGGCTGATTCTGGCCAGCGGCAGGTGTCCCCAGCCGTGGGAGGCGAAGACCCAACCGGTGGCCTTGAGCCGCGCCGCCACCCGGAGGGCGTCCTGTCGCTCGGCCTCGTACCCGGGTGCCTTCGGCTCGTGGGTCCCGTACCCGAGGATGCCCTGGTAGCCCGTCAGAGCAATCACCCCCCTGGCCCCACGGAGGGAGAAGTCGGGGTGTTCCCGCACGAAGGCGTCCAGGATGGGAATCACCTCGTCATCCGTGGAAACCACGGTCTGCCCCAGGGCATCGGTGGACTCGGCGGCGACGTCGCCCTCTGCGTTGAGGACCAGCCGCCGGGCGTTGCCGTTGTCCCGCATGTAGTCATAGTAGTTGAGGTCGTCGACGGACAGGATGAGAGGCTTCCTGCCGCGCGGGACTTTGAGTGGCCGCCTCGCCAGCGCCGTCTTGCCGTCCTGTTCGGAGAGATCGTAGAGGTCGCGGATGTCGATGAGGACGTAGCCGTTCCGGTATAATGCCTCCAGGATGTTCTTGAACTCGGGCACGGTGACGAACCAGTCGTCGTAGCCCTGGGACAGGCTGTCGCCGTCGAAGGCCCGCTCCGGGTAGACGACCAGCGGGTGGAAGAACAGGTTCTCCACGGGGCCGTCGTAGGGGACCAGGTCGGGTCCAGCGGGGCCTTCGCCGGTCTGCTGCCCGGGCGAGGGCGCGCCGGTCGGTGGCTCTGGCGCCGCGGCAGCGGGCCCTGTCGGTGCCGCGCTACTGGACCCTGCTTGAGCCGTGGCCGCCCGTCCCACACCGGTGCAGCCCGTAAAGCCCATGAGTAAGACCACTAACGTCACCGCTGCCGCAGTCTGTCGGCAAGCCCGACGCCACGTCAGGCCCCGCGTGTGATTCATGTGCCCATCTCCCCGCCGCGTCTTCGTCTCTGAGGACGGACATCGTGCGGGAAGGTTCCGACTCGGGGCTCTTGGAGCCCGGCTGCCATAGGAGGAACGACTATGTCTAGACCCGTCACCGTTGACGACTACCTGAAGATGCGCTTCCCAGGCGACGCCCAACTAAGCCCGGACGGTCGGTTTGTGGCCTTTGCCCTGGCGGAGAACGGCAAGGCGGACAAGGATACGCCGCCACGCAGCCGGTTATGGCTGACGCCGACGGAGGGTGGGCCGCACCCGGTGCCGTGGGACGTCGGGGCCGGTGGTGCCGGCGCGGGCGCACCTGCGGCGGCGAGCGCGGGCGCACCTGCGGCGGCCCGGCCGATGACGTCGGGTGAGGCGGACGACCAGATGCCGCGCTGGTCACCGGACGGGCGGTCGCTGGCCTTCCTGTCCGACCGCGCCAACCGGGGCAAGCGTAACCAGGTGTACCTTCTGCCCATGGACGGGGGCGAGGCCCTGCCCCTTACCGAGGTCAAGGGAAAGATCGGCGAGTTCGCCTGGACCCGCAACGGCAGGGGTATCGCTTTCCTCATGAGTGACCCGGAACCCGAGCCGGAGGAAGACGTGGTGCCCTTTGAGGGGCGCCCCCTGTTCCAGCGCCTGTACCTCCTGGACCTGGTGACGCGCCAGGCAAGGCCGGTGTCACCGGAGGGGGTGCAGGTGTGGGAGTTCGCCCAGTCGCCTGACGGCGGCCGGTTTGCGGTGGTGGCCTCGGCCCTGCCTTGGGAGTGGTCCTGGTACGACTGCTGGCTGGGCGTCGTGCCGGCCTCCGGAGGGACCATTGCGGAGACCTTCCGGTCCGATGTTCAGCGGCAGGTAGCTCTGCCCTGCTGGTCGCCTGACGGCGGGCGCATCGCCTTCCTCTCCAGCACCTGGAGCTGT
>CALMNP010000397.1 GCA_937868875.1 uncultured Bacillota bacterium
CGGCTTCCCCTGCGGCGTGCCCTTCGGCATCTAAGGCTGGACACTGCGGCCTCGGACAGGTCGGACCCAACAGCCATGGGGGCCAGGTGGGATTTCCACCTGGCCCGTCGTTTCTTGCACCGCCCCGGGCGGGTGCCGCTCGGGCGCCGGCCGGTGCCGGGTCAGGGCACGGCGTCCGGAGCTTCCCGGGCCCTGCGCTCGGCCCCGTCCAGCTCCGACAGAATATCCACCTCCCACTGCCTCTCCAGGTCGTCCGGCAGCAAGTCCTCCCGGCGCAGGTAGCCGCGCGCCGCCGGCAACGGGTCGCGGGCCGCGGCTTCCCCGAGGTCTTCCTGCGACCGGTACTGGCGCTGGTCATCGTCCGAGGTGTGGGAGTCGAGCCGCGCCACCCGAAGCTCCAGGAGGCTGGGGCCGAGACCCCGCCTGGCCCTGTCCACCGCCTCCCGGGCGGCAGCGCCGACGGCGAAGGGGTCCGTCCCGTCCACGGTGATGCCGGGCATGCCATAGCCTGCGGCCCGCTGCGCCACGCTTCCCCCGGCCGTCTGGCGGCCGAAGGGAACGGAGATGGCCCACTGGTTGTTCTGGCAGATGTAGACGACGGGGGCCCGATGCAGGGCCGCGAAGTTCAGGCCTTCATGGAAGTCGCCCTGCGATGTGGCTCCATCGCCCAGGCTGCAGTAGACCACGGCCCGGCTGCCCTGGCGGCGCAGTGCCAGGGCGCTGCCCGCGGCCTGGGGCACCTGTACCGCAACCGGGGCGGAACGCGCCACGATGTTCAGGCGGCGGTCGCCCCAGTTGTAGGCGGTCTGGCGGCCGCCGGAGGCCGGGTCCGTGGCCTTGCCGAAAGAGGACAGCATCAGGTCCAGGAGGGTGCTCCCCGCCACCAGCACGGCCCCCAGATCCCGATAATACGGGTACCACCAGTCCAGCTTCGGCTGGAAGGCCAGCGCCGCGCCTATCTGCGCGGCTTCATGGCCGCGGCTGGACAGGGCCAGCGGAAACGCCCCGCTCCTCTGAAGCAGTGCGAGGCGTTCTTCCAGGCGCCGGGTCAGCAGCATCCAGCGGTAGGTAGCCAGGGCTTCGCCGTCGGTCAGTCCCGCGGCCCGATGGTCCATCTTTGGTCGCACCCCCCTGGCCCGCCGGCCGGGCCTCCTCGCCGATTCAGTATAGTCAGCGAGGCCTGGGGAGTGTCCGGATTCGTCGAGGCTCAGTGAGTATGAATCTCCGGCTCCGGAGGAAACGGCGGCGGCCCCGTCAGGTCGGTCCCGCTCCACTCCGGCATCGACGCGGGGGTTCCCACCGGGTGGCGGCGCCCGAAGAGCCGCTTCAAGATCTGCAGCAGGCCACCCGCTTCAAAAGCGTGGTGGCCCTCTATGAGCTCCTTGACGACCACCGCCGGCAACCCGACGTAGTGTCCGGCGCCGACGCTGCCGACCCCCTCATCGCGGCCGAGGGAGACGAACACGCCGCGGATGTTGGGCCGGTACTCCGGCTCAGCTGCCCCCTGGAGGCGGGCCAGGATGGCCTGGGCGGCCGCCCTCCCCATCTGCACCGCGGCCTGGGCGCTGGGCGAAACCTCGCGCCCCGTGACGGGGTCGACGAACGCCGCGCAGTCGCCCACCAGGTAGACGTTGGGGAAGCCCTCGGCCTGAAGCCGGGCGTTCACCCTGCCGCGGCCGCGAGGCGTGGTGCCGAAGCCGGACCGGGCCAGCAGGGCCGGCCCGCGGACGCCCCCGGCCCAGATCAGCAGGTCGAAGGGGACGACGGCCCCGTCCCGCAGATAGAGCCGCCCTGGCTCGGCCAAAGTGATGGGGACGCCCGTCAGCAGGGTGACGCTCTTCTCCTGCAGCACCTCGCGGCTCACCTTGGCCAGATGGGGGTCGAGGCCCGGCATGATGTCGGGGGCCGCCTCGACGATGGTGACGCGCAGCCGCTCGCCGTAGGCGTCGGCCACGTCGCCCGCCAGTTCCACTCCCGTCAGGCCGCCCCCGGCGATGACCACTTCAGGGTACCGGCGGCCCTCTCCGCCCAGCGAGGCGAGTGACCGGAGGCGCGCCCGCAGGGCCTCGGCCGTGCGCAGGCTGCGCAGCACCACGCTGTTCTCGCGGACGCCGGGCAGGTTGAAGTACTCCGGCTCACTGCCCAGGGCCACGATCAGGAAGTCATAGCGCAGGGAGAAGTAGGGATGCAGGGGTGACGCGGTTGCGACCGCCTCGCCGGCGCCGTCGGCCCCTCCAGCCGCCCCGCGGACTGCGGGCCTCCCCCGGCGCGGCCGTGGCCCAACCCGCAGAGTGCTGGGCGCGGGCTTCAGGATGACCCGGGACTCCTCCGGCACAATGCGATCCACCTCGGCCAGCAGCAACCGGGCCGGCGGGCGCACCGCCAGGCTCAGGTCAACGGTGACGGACTCCTCATCCTCGGCGCCGGCGACGATGGTGTGGAGTTCGGTGGTGAAGTAGTGATAGGCGTGCTTGTTCACCAGGGAGAGGCAGCGCCGCCTCCAGTCCAGATGGCTGCGAAGGGTCAGGTAGGCGGCGAGCCCGCCGTAGCCGGCGCCGATGATCACAATCTGGGTCCTGGCCTGTCTGGCGAACCCTCCCCGGGAGGGCGGGTAGGACTCCGGATTTGTCGTCACTTGAGGCGGGCCCCCTTCGGCTCGTCGGGAGCGACGGGTGCAGACTCCCACGACGGACTGCGCCCCCTCTCAGGCGGGCGCATCGATTAGCCTGTCCACTCCGGGAGCCGTACATGTTGGGCCAACCGGGCAGGTGAAGCCATCCGGGGAATCGAAATGTTCAGCGTGACCGCGGCG
>CALMNP010000398.1 GCA_937868875.1 uncultured Bacillota bacterium
CCCTCCGGGGCTATAGCCGGGCCGGAATGGAGGGATGCTAGGGGCGGAGGCGAGAGTGTGAAGCAGTCCATACCGTTTCCGGAGTTTGTCGATGCGATGCTGTGGTACGTGGAGCACCCCGACCTGACCGCATACATCGTCACCGTGTCGCGGATGAACCGCAGGGAGCGCTTCCGCGAACTCCAGCAGGTGGAGTTCTCCCACCTGAGCGAACCCTCGAAGCAGTGGCTGCGCATGGTGCTAGCGGGTGACACGGCCCAGCGCATCGTGGCCACCTTGGACCATTTCGCCGGCACGTACGGTGTGGCTCTCTACTGACGTAGCTTTCCAGATCTTGAGGAGGCCAAACCCCGCCCTCACGGAGGCTCCCTGCGGGTACCCAGGCGGAAACCCTCACGGGCCGAAGATTGGCCCATTTCAAGGAAATCTACCCCGCACTGGGCAGGAACCGCCCCTGAAAGCGGAGAATAGTGTACTCACAACAGCACAGTTGGGAGGCGCAGAACCGTGGACAGGCGTTATGAAGGGATGTCCATCCGGGAGATCAGCGACTTCCTGTTCGTCCACGATGAGCCGGAAACAGCCGACCTCATCGTGGTCATCGGGGGCAGACGGCGGGAGCGTGCCGACAAGGCCGTGGATCTTTACCTGCGAGGTCTGGCTCCTAGAATTTTGTTTACCGGGGGTGACAAGCGCAAAGTAGGCGAGGCGGAGGCGCTGCGCTTGCGGGACCTGGCGGTCGAGCGTGGCGTGCGGCCCGAAGATGTGCTGGTTGAGACCCGTGCCGTGAACACCATGGAAAATGTTCTGTACAGCTGTGCTCTAGTTGACCGTGAGATCGGGTTTGACAACCTGAACGCGGTCATTTTAATTTCTTCGCCCATGCACATGCGTCGGGTGAAGAGAGCCTTTGCCACCCATTGCCCCAGGCAAGTCAAGATCATCTGCGTCCCGGACGACCGGGACGACACCAACCGCGACAACTGGTGGACAGACCCGGCCTGGCGTGATACGGTCCTCCGCGAACTGGAGAAGGTGCGAGACTATGCACGTAAGGGTGAACTGTAAAGGGTGATGCTCCCTTGAAAAAGAGCGTCCCGGGCTCAGCCCGGGACGCTCTGTTGTTTCGTTCTGGGTTCGCCCCTGAGTCCATCATCTGTGGCGCCGGGGGTCTAGCGCCCCGCCGACACGGCCTTCTGCAGCAGGGCCACAGCCTCGACCAGGGCGGCGTTGGCACGGCCCGGCTCACTGGCGCCGTTCCACATCTGACCGATGGTGGAAAGCATCTCCGCCTGGCGGGTCACCAGGCCCACCTCGGCAAAGGCCAGGGCCGACTGGCGGTAGAGAGCCTCGGCCTCGCTCAGGCGGCCGCGGGCCGCGTGCACGCCCGCCAGGGTGCCGAGAATCTCACCCTCCTCCTGCATGCGGTTCTCGCCTTTGACCAGGCGCAGGGCCTCAGTGCCGTACTGTTCGGCCTCAGCCAGGCGTCCCACGCGCAGGTAGTAGCGGGCCAGTTCTGCGTAGGTGTAGCCGCTGCGGGCAATGCTGGCCGGATCCTGGCGCCTCAGCCGCAGCGACTCCTCGTAGTGCGGCAGGGCCTGGTCCCAGCGGTCCTGGCTGGCGTACAGCCAGCCGATGTTGTTGTGCATATCGGCGATGAGCGTCTTCTGCTCCTCCGCCTGAAAGATATCCTGAGCCTTCTGGGTGTACTGCAGGGCCAGACCCAGGTCGCCCCGCTCCTGGTAGGCCAGGCTGAGACCCATGAACAGCGATGCAGCCGAGCGTGGGTCATTCACCTGCTCAGCCAGTTCCACGCCCTTCTCGTACCAGCGCGTGGCCTCCTTGGCATCCCCCAGTGCCTGGTTGGTCGAGCCCAGGTTGGCAAAGAGCTGCAGCAGAACTTCGGGGTCAAAGGGCGACACCTGCTCCGACAGCTCCAGGGCCTTCAGATAATGGTCCAGGGCCTGGCGCAGGTCCTTCTGGCGATGGGCCAGCCGGCCGAGGTGGACGGCCAACTCGGTCAGGCGGTCGGTGGCCCCGGCGCGTTCAAAGTCCTCACGGGCCCGCTCCAGATGCTCCTGGGCATCCTCCAGTCCTTCACGCTGCAATTCGGCCAGGCCCAGGGCCATCTCGCATTCGCCCCGTAGGCGGAGGTCCGGGGACAGGCTCAGGGTCTGAAGCGCCTCAACAGCGGAATCGTGGGCGCCGTTGCCGTTTCCCTGCAGCCGAAGGGTGCGGCTGCGAGTCAGCTGTACCTGGACCAGGCGGTGCGTTTCGCCGGGTTCGCCCAGGAGCTGACTGCGCGTGACCTGCAGTTTGTTGGCCAGGTATTCCAAAGCCTCCGCCGAAGGCTGTGCCTTGTCGTTTTCGAGCAGGCTGAGGAAGCCTTTGGTGTAGCGGGGCTGGGCAACTTCCTCGAGAGTGAGACCGCGGACGCGCTTCCGAATATAGCGTAGGCGCTGGCCGAACGTGGTCGGCATCGACTCAAAGACCATATGCCCCCTCCTCTATGGTTAAAATAGCATAACGAGGGGACACGGCTCAACCGTATCGATGAAATATTTCATCGCGCGTAAACGACTAAGCGGATGTACCGGCTTGTTCGGTACCCGAACGGCCGTGTCAGAACCCGCTCTTGCCCGCGCCCTTGCGGGGTTAAAGCGGTAGGGACATCTGCATGGGGTCTCCGGGCCGCAGGAAGTTCGCCACCTGAAGACCCACCAGACGCACCCGGTGCTCGGCATCCACCTCCATGCGAGCCAGCAAATCCTCTCCCGCCGCATAAAGGGCCAGAGGATCGTCGGTGGCGTCAGTGAGCGTCAGAGACCGCGTCTGGGTGCGGAAATTGTCGTAGCGAAGCTTAACCGTTACGGTCCTGGCCTTCATGCGCTCCAGGCGGAGCCGGGCGGACAGGTCGTCGGCGTACTCGCGGATCACCTCGAGGAGCGTGTCCAGCCGGGCCTGGTCCACGTCAAAGGTGGTCTCTGCGCCGATGGACTTGGTCTCGTGTTCTGGCTGCACCGGCCGGTAGTCCACCCCCCGGGCCAGCAGCAGCAGTTCGCCTGCACGCCCGCCCAGGACCGGCTCCAGCCGCCGTTCGCCGGTGGCCAGCAGGTCGGCCACGGTGTGTATTCCCAGGCTCTCCAGCAGTTCCTCGGTGCGCTCCCCCACGCCCCACAGCTTGCGCACCGGCAGGCCGGGCAGCAGCTCCGCGGCCCGGTACTCGTCTATCACCATCAGCCCGTCGGGCTTGTTCCAGTCTGAGGCCAGCTTGGCCAGAAACTTATTGTAGGAGACGCCCACCGAAGCGGTCAGCCCCGTCTGGCGCCGGATGGCCTCCTTCAGGGCACGTCCGATGTGCACGCCGTCCTGCGGGCTGACGTCCAGAAAGGCCTCGTCCAGGGAGAGCGGCTCAATGCGGTCGGAGAACTGCCCCATGATGCGGCGGATCTCCTCCGAGACCTGGTGGTACTTGTCGAAGTGCGGGCGCACGAAGATCGCCTCCGGGCAGAGGCGGCGGGCCTGCCGGGAGGGCATGGCGGAGTGCACGCCAAAACGGCGCGCCTCGTAGGAGGCCGTGGAGACGACACCGCGCGAATCGGGCCTTCCCCCCACCACCACCGGTTTGCCCCGCAGATCCGGGTCGTCCCGCTGCTCCACGGCGGCGAAGAAGGCGTCCATGTCACAGTGAATAATGGACAGCAAGGCTGGTTACCTCAGTTCGGAGACGAGTCGACGAAAGTGCTCGCCTCGTTCCTCGAAGTTGCGGTACATGTCGTAACTGGCACTGGCAGGGCTGAGCAGCACCGCCTCACCCGGCCGGGCCAGTTCCCGGGCCCGAAGCACGAGTTCGTCCAGCCCGGCGCCCCGGATGATCCGCGGAGCCGGCCGCCCGGTCCGGGCCGCCGCCTCCTCCACCGCCCGCCGAATGGCGTCCCCCGTCTGACCCAGCAGCAGCAGGATGCGCACGCGTCCCAGCATTTCGTCGGCCAGGCCGTCATAGGGCAGGTGCTTGTCATAACCGCCCGCCAGGAGGATCAGGTTGGGCTCCTGCCCCGCCTCCGGGCCGAGGGTGCGCAGAGCGGCCGTGGTGCGGTCCGGCGCTGTGGCGATGGAATCGTTGATGTAGCGCACGCCGTTCAGGTCGCGGACGAGCTCCAGCCGGTGCGCCACACCCCCGAAGACCCGAACCGCTGCCGCCGCCTGCTCCGGACGGGCGCCGGCCAGGCCGGCGGCGGCCACGGCGGCCAACACGTTCTCCAGGTTGTGCAGCCCCGGCAGGCGGATCTGCCCGGCGTCCAGCACCACCCGGTCTCCGGCCTCGTCCCTGAGCATAATATCGCTGCCGCGCAGGAACGCGCCCCGTTCCACCTCGCCCAGACGGCTGAACCAGGCGACCCGGCCGGGCGCCTGACGCGCCATCTCCCGGGTCTCGGGGCGGTCGGCGTTGAGCACCACTACATCCCTTGGGCCCTGGAAGCGGAAGATGTTCTTCTTGGCCTCCAGGTACTCGTCCATGGAGGCATGAACGTCCAGGTGGTTGGGGCTGACGTTGAGGACCACCGCCACCTGCGGGCTGGCCT
This sequence comes from uncultured Bacillota bacterium, assembly GCA_937868875.1. Classification (GTDB taxonomy): domain Bacteria; phylum Bacillota; class Sulfobacillia; order JAMDAP01; family JAMDAP01; genus JAMDAP01. The sequence goes on from CALMNP010000398.1 coordinate 4,584, forward strand.
CCATGAGCTGCAGCTGGAAGCTGGACAGCTCCAGCACCACCTGGGCCTCCGGCGGGATGGACTCCACCACGTCGATGAGGGGCGTGCCGATGTTGCCGCCGACGAAGGTGGGACGCCCCGTGGCCTTCAGGATCTCTCCCGTCAGGGACGTGGTGGTCGTCTTGCCGGCGCTGCCGGTGATGCCCAGGATGGGGGCGCGGCAGAGTTCGAAAACCATGTGGACCTCGCTGGACAGTACGGTGCCGGCCTGCTGCGCCGCCCGGACGGGGGGCAGGGACTTGGGCAGGCCGGGGGCGAGGAAAGCCACAGGGAAGCGGTCGAGGCCGTCCAGATAACCGGGGCCGAGGCGCAGGCTCAGGCGGAACGGGTCCACGCCGACCTCCTCCGGGAGGGCCGTCAGTTGCTTGTAGCGCTCGCCCATCTGCTCCGGCGTCTTGGCATCCATGGCCGTGACCCGGGCGCCGCGGCGCAGCAGAAAGCGGATGACCGCCAGGTTGGAGACGCCCAGGCCGACCACCGCTACCTCGGTGCCGCCGAGATGCGAAGAGAGGGCCGGCTGCCCAGCCGGCCCAGAGGAGTGCATTGCATGCCGTGTCATGGTGCTACCACCTCTACCTCAGGCTGAGGCTGTCGCTACTGCTCGCCTGACCCTGGCCAGTCCGTCGCGAATCTGCTCCGGGCTGGTGGCGTAGGAGATGCGGACGTAGTTCGGAGCGCCAAAGCCGCCTCCGGGCACAATGGCCACCCCCGCCTCCGCCAGCAGTACCTGGCAGAGGGCATCGCTGGAGTCGATGCGGCGGCCGGCGATAGTCTTCCCCAGCAGACTGGAAACATCCGGGAAGACGTAGAAGGCGCCCTGGGGCACGTTCGGCAGGTCGAAGCCGGGCAGAGTCCGCACCAGTTCCACCGTCAGGTCGCGCCGCTCCCGGAAGGCATTCACCATCTCGCGGATGGGTTCCTGCGGGCCGGTAAGGGCAGCGAGCGAGGCCTTTTGGGTGATGGACGAGGGGTTAGACGTGGAGTGCCCCTGCAGGGCCGACATGGCCTTGGCCAGGTCCGGCTCGGAGGCGGCGTAGCCCATGCGCCAGCCGGTCATGGCGTAAGCCTTGGAAAAGCCGTTGATGACAACCGTGCGCTTCTTCATCTCCGGA
>CALMNP010000399.1 GCA_937868875.1 uncultured Bacillota bacterium
TCCCGGCCGTCCATGACCACGCCGCCGGGGCGGGCCAGGTTGCGCTGCAAGTCCAGGAGAGCCTGGCGCACCGCGGGCACGGCCGATACCACGGACACCGCGGCGGTGACCTCCGGATGGCGGACCTCGGCGGTCACGTCCCGGTCGTCAAGGAAGACCAACTGCTGCCCCGGCTGTCCCTCTCCCCACTCGTCAGGCCGCCGGAACTCAACGCGGGACTGCGTGGCCAGGGCGCCGAGGGCTTCGGCGTCGTCCAGGGCGATTCCTTCCTGCAGGGCCTTGTAGGTGATGGCCCGATACATGGCTCCCGTATCCAGGTAGACGTAGCCCAGGGCATCTGCCACACGCCTGGCCACGGTGCTCTTTCCGGCGCCGGCGGGGCCGTCGATGGCCACCACCAGGCCTTTTGTGCGGCCGGTCTTCATTGCGCCGCCAGGTCAGGGCGAAGGCGCTCGGCGTCACCGAGGTAGACGTGGCAAATCTCCTCGGGACTGCGGCGGGTATGAATGGTAAGAAGCACGCGGATGCATCGGGGCATCGCCCCCGGCACCGGGATTTCCCGGGAGCAGATCATGGGCACCAACTTCCATCCCATGAGGCGGGCCGCCTCCGGCGGGAAGGTGGCATCCAGGTCGGGGGTGGCCGTAAAGAGGACGAAGGCGATGTCATCCGGGTCAAACTGGTTTCGCTGCTGCATGACGGTGAGCAATTCGCGGGTGGCGCCCAGGATGTGCTCGGCCGTGTTGGCCGGCACGGAGATGGCGCCACGGACGCCGCGTGTCCGGCGGGGCCGCACGCGCCGCAAGAGCCGCCGGTCGTGTTGAGCCAAGGGGATTCCCCCCGGTGCGAATTTGCCGGGAGGCGTGCCGCGACGGCGGCGCGCCTTCGACTTCACACCTGAGGATACCATGTCTCGACAATCTTCTGCAATGCGGCTGCGACGCCCCTGTGTTGCGACGCCCCCGGCGTGCCGCCGCCGGACGAAGCCCCGCCGGCGTCGCCTCTACTCCACCCGGCCCAGCTCGACGGGCGCGCCGCGGGTCGTGACTTGCGTGCCGAGGCGCGGCTGGCGGCTCCGGTCGGAGAGGGCCGTGACGCGGAAGGACAGAAGTCTGGCGTCGCGGCCGGGGTCGATCGTCAGCGCCGCCCCCGCCGGCGCCGCCACGGTGACGGTGCCGCCGCTGAACCGGCCGGCTTCACGGTCGCCCACCATCAGGCGGACGTCGGGGGCGGTGGCGGCGTTGACCAGGGTGACGGTCACCGTCACGGGCTCCGGCGCCGTGGCCGGGACGCCGGCGCCGGAGGCCGCCTGCTGCTGCTCGCGGGACAGGGCGTTCCCTTCAAACTGCGAGAGCTGCAGCCACTGGCTGATGGTTCCCCGCTGCCACAGCTGCACCAGGACCAGGGCCATGAGCCCCAGCACAACCAGCCGGAGAAAGAGTTGCTCCACCGTGCGCATCCAGGGGGGACGCTCCTCTTCCTCTTCCTCCTGGGCGCCGTAGAACCTGGGATGCCCCTGGCTCTGGTTGTCCCAGTGCCGCGGGTCCCAGGTGTAGCGCTCCTCGCCCCGCAGCGGGTAGCGTCCGTTGTCCCCATTTTCCCGTCGCAAACCGCCTGCCCCCTCGACC
>CALMNP010000400.1 GCA_937868875.1 uncultured Bacillota bacterium
GCGGGGGTGCACGAGCGATGAGCCTGCGCGATCCTTCTCAGCCGATGATCGAGGTGCGCTCCATCGATAAGCACTTCGGCAGCCTGCACGTCCTGAAGGATGTCTCTCTGACCGTTCGCCCCGGCGAGGTGGTCGTGGTCATCGGGCCCAGCGGCTCGGGCAAGAGCACCCTGCTGCGCTGCATCAATTGCCTGGAGCAGATCCAGGACGGTCAGATCCTGATTGAAGGCGAGCACATCGGCCTCAGGCAGGTGAACGGCCGCCCCGTGCCCGACTCGGAAGCCAACATTAACCGCCTGCGGCAGAAGATCGGCATGGTGTTCCAGCGGTTCAACCTGTTCCCGCACATGACCGCCCTGGGCAACGTCATCGAGGCGCCGATACACGTCAAGAAGATGCCCCGCCGCGAGGCGGAGCGCCTGGGTGAGGAGCTTCTGGCCAAGGTGGGGCTGGCGGACAAGCGGGACGCTTACCCGGCCCAGCTCTCCGGCGGTCAGCAGCAGCGCGTGGCCATCGCCCGGGCCCTGGCCATGCAGCCGGACATCATGCTCTTCGACGAGCCGACCTCGGCCCTTGACCCCGAGTTGGTGGGTGAGGTTCTGGCGGTCATGAAGCAGCTGGCCCGGGAGGGCATGACCATGGTGGTGGTCACCCACGAGATGGGGTTCGCCCGCGAGGTGGGCGACAGGGTGCTTTTCATGGACGGCGGCGTGGTGCTGGAGGAAGCCGAGCCGGAGCAGATCTTCACCAGCCCCAGGCACCAGCGGACGCGGGAGTTCCTGGGCAAGATTCTGTAAGTGATCGCTCTCGGGCCGGGGGCACGATTCTCCCCGGGCCGGGCAGGGGACTTCCGTCACGTCAGCGAAGAGGGGTTCAGGCGGCAGCCGTCTGAACCCCTGTTTTTATCCCTGCCGGGGTAACCTAGTCCTTGCGTGAACCGGGTTTGCCGCCTGAGGAGGACAGGACCCTTGATACAGACCGTGACCGTTACCGTGAACCCGTCTCTGGACCGCACCCTCCGTTTGGACGCCCTCTGGCCGGGCGGGCTGCACCGCGTCCGCCAGGCGCGGGCGGATGCCGCCGGCAAGGGCATCAACGTGGCCCGAGCCTGCACCCGCCTGGGTGAACCCGCTGTGGCCCTCGGCATCCTGGCCGGCAACGCCGGCCGTGCCCTGGCCGACATCCTGCGCCGCGACGGCGTCACCGGCGAGTTTGAGTGGGTGGACGGCGAGACCCGTACCAATCTGAAGCTGGTGGAGCCGGACGGCCGGACCACGGAGATCAACGAGCAAGGTCCCACGGTTCCCGAGGCGGCCCAGAGGCGCCTGCAGGAGCGCCTGGAGACCTGGCTGCCGAAGGTGAAAGCCGTGGTCGTGGCCGGCAGCCTGCCCCCGGGCGTGCCGCCGTCCTTCTACGGTGAATTGGTGAGCCAGGCCCGTGAGGCGGGGGCCTTCGTGATCCTGGACGCGGACGGCGAGGCCCTGCGAGCGGGGCTCCGGCACCAGCCGGACCTGGTCAAGCCCAACCGCGAGGAGGCCGAACGGCTTCTCGGCCGGGGGCTGGGGTCGGCCAGGGACGCCGTGGAGGTAGCCCGGACCATCCGGGCCGAGGGGGCGGCGCGCGTTCTGGTATCGCTGGGCGCCGCCGGCTGCGCCTTCAGCGGTCCGGACAAGGAAGGGTGGATTGACGCGCTGCGGGTGTCCCATCTGGAGAGCACGACAGGAGCCGGCGACACCCTGGTAGCCGGCCTCGTTGCCGGCTGGCTGCGGGGACTGTCGCTGCCGGAGGCCGCCCGGCTGGGGGTGGCGGCCGCCTCGTCCGCCGTCGGCCGTGAGGGAGTAGCCCGCCCGGACCCGCACCAGACTGCGTCCTGGGTGAGTCAGGTGCAGGTGCATCAGGCGTAGGGAACGGTACGCCGGTCCCCCTGGTGAATAATATGCATGATTGCATAGGTGGGCACCCGTCCGGTATGATGGAAGGGGGCTGAGGCCCCGACTCTGGGAGGTGGACCTACGTGGGCAAATTCATTCAGATGAAGACGGCGTTTCCCGGGCCCAAGTCCCGCGACCTGGTGGCGCGCAAGGAGAAGGTCGTGCTGGACGCCCTGTCCCTGCACGCCCCCATTGGCATTGCCGAGGCCCGCGGGGCCCTGATCACGGATATCGACGGCAATACCTACATTGACTTGACCGGCGGCCTGGGCTGCATGAACGTGGGCCACTCCGCCCCGGAAGTGGTCAAGGCCGTGCAGGACGCGGTCGGCCGCTTCTCCCACACCGACTTTTCGGTGATTCCCTACGAACCCTATATCGAGCTGGGCGAGCGGCTGCTGGCCAAGGCCCCCATCGCTGGACCCAAGAAGATCGGCTTCTTCAACTCCGGTGCCGAGGCCATCGAGAACGCGGTCAAGATCGCCAAGGCCTATACCGGCAAGAAGGGCCTCATTGCCTTTGAAGGCTCCTTCCATGGCCGCACCCTGCTGACCATGAGCCTGACCAGCAAGGTCAAGCCCTACAAGAAGGGTTTCGGACCCTTTGCCTCAGACGTCTACCGGCTGCCGTACCCCAACGTCTACCGCAAGCCCTATCGCGATATGTCGGACGAGGACTACGGCCGCCTGATGGCCGCGAAACTGGAGGAGGCGTTCCTCACCTACGCTTCGCCGGATGAGGTGGCGGCCGTCATCCTGGAGCCGCAGCAGGGCGAGGGCGGGTTCATCGTGCCGCCCAAGTCCTTCATCCAGGGCATCCGCGAGATTACCTCCAAGCACAAGGTCCTGCTGATCGTGGACGAAATCCAGACGGGCTTCGGCCGTACCGGCCAGTTCTTCGGCATCGAGCACTTCGGGGTCGAGCCCGATCTGATTACCATTGGCAAGTCCATCGCCGTCGGCCTGCCGCTCTCCGGCGTCATCGGACGGAAGGAGATCATGGACGCCCCCGGCGATTCTTCCATCGGCGGCACCTATGTGGGCAACCCCGTCTGCTGCGCCGCCGGCAACGCCGTCATGGAGATCATGGACCGCGATGGCCTGACGAAGCGCGCCATCCACCTCGGCGAGCTCTACCGCGCCCGCTTTGGCGCCATGGCCGAGAAGTTCAAGGTCATCGGCGACATCCGCGGCCTCGGCGCCATGATCGGCGTGGAGTTCGTGAGGGACCGCCAGAGCCGTGAGCCGGCCCCGGAGATCGTCAACAAGCTGATGCCGGGGGCCATGGAACGGGGAGTCCTCACCGTCAAGTGCGGCGTGTACGGCAACGTGCTGCGCATCCTGGCGCCGCTGGTCATCACCGACGAGCAGGTGAACGAGGCCTTCGACGTGCTGGAGTTGGTCCTCGGCGAGATCGTCTGACGCCGGCAGCACAGCCTTCGTGATTCAACCAGGACCCCGCCGGCATTTGCCTGGCGGGGTCCTGGCGTTCCAGGCTCCACGTGACGCTAATGCCCCTTGCCTGGGCCGCGCCTGTGCAATGACTTTTGGAACTTATCAAAGTTGGAGGAGGAGTTCTGGCTCGGGCAGCGTATTTTAGAAACCGGTTTAGTGAAGCGGTTTCGGAAACCGGTTTCGGACTCGGTGCCATCGCGTTCGGAACAAGGGGGGATGGCTACGGCAAACATCAACGACGTGGCACGCAGTGCCGGTGTCTCCAAGACCACCGTGTCCCGGGTGCTTAACGGTAGATACGAATATATGACCACGGAGACCCGGGCTCGCGTTGAAGCTGCAATTGAGGCCCTGCAGTTCAACCCAAACAACATCGCTCGCAGCCTGAAGCGCAAGCGCACCAACACCATTGGAGCAATCGTCGCCAACATCATGAACCCGTTTTCCACGGCGATTACCCGCGGCATAGAAGACTACTGCCACGTGGCCGGATACAGCCTCATCATCTGCAATGCAGACGATTCGGCCGAGAAGGAGAGGGCGTACGTTCAGGTACTGCGCGCCCGCCAGAGCGACGGCCTGATCATCAACACCACAGGCCAGAACCAGGAGCTCTTCCAGGAGCTCGCCGAGGCCGGCTTCCCCCTCGTCTTGCTGGACCGCAAGCTGGAGGGCGTCCAGGCTGACGCCGTCACGCTGGACAACGCTAAGGCCACCGCTCTCGCAATGGCCCACCTTCTGGGCAGGGGCTATCGCCGGATTGCCATTGTTGTCTACCCGCCTCATGGCCTGAGTTCCCGTACCGAGCGCCTGGAGGGATATCGAAAGGCCCTGGAGGAAGCCGGCCTCCCCATTGACGATTCCCTGATCAAGATTGCTGAGCCCCACCCGGGCGCCGCCCGGGAAAAGGTGCGTGAGCTGCTGTCAATGCAGCCGCTGCCTGAGGCTATCTTCGCCACCAACTATCTGATCAACCTGGAGGTCCTCGCGGCGGTGAAGGAGGGCGGGCTCCGTGTACCTGGTGACGTCGCCATCATGGGCTTTGACGACGCTGAATGGACGCCGCTGCTGGACCCGCCCCTGACCACCGTGGCCCAGCCCACCTATGAGATGGGCCGTCGCGCCGCGGAACTACTGGTGAAACGAATTGAGTCCAAGCGCCCACGCAAGCCGATGCTTCACCTGATGGAGCCGCAACTGGTCATCCGCAAGTCCTGTGGGGAGTGAGGAGCGGACGTGAAGCTATCTGCCTGGCTCGACCGCCACATGAAGTGGATCCTCTTCGGACCCGCTGTGCTGGTCATGGCGGCGATATTCCTCTACCCGCTAGCCTACGCCTTCAACCTCAGCCTGCACGACTGGTCGTTCTTCACGCTCAACGACCCGCCCTTCGTCGGCCTCCGGAACTACGGCAACGCCTTGAGGGACCTCGAACTCTGGTCCGCTCTCGGTAAGACGGGCATCTTTGTCGGCATCGGCCTCATCCTGCAGTTTTCCATCGGCATGGCCCTGGCGCTGGGAGTGGACAAGCTGGGCCGTCAAGGCGGTTTGCTCACTACACTGCTGGTCATGCCGATGATGGTGACACCCGTCGTGGTTGGCCTCGGCTGGAAGTTCATCCTGGACTACAACTTTGGCATCTTCAACTACGTGCGGACCGTCCTCGGTATTCAGCCCGTTGCCGTCCTATCCTCGTCGCGCTGGGCCCTGCTCACAATGACCCTGGTGGACACGTGGCAGTGGACGCCGTTCATCTTCCTGGTGTTGCTGGCGGGGTTGCGGTCGCTGCCCCACGAGCCCTACGAGGCGGCCATCGTCGACGGCGCAGGACCCTGGCACATCTTCAGCCGCATCACCGTGCCGCTGCTGAAACCTGTGCTGGTGGTGGCCCTGGTGATGCGCATGGCGGGCGCCGCAAAGGTCTTCGACCACATCTTCGTCCTAACCGGAGGCGGGCCGGGTACGGCGACGGAGGTCGTCTCCCTGCACCTCTACCGCAAGGCCTTCCAGTCGTACGAGATGGGCTATGCGTCGGCGGTGGCCCTGCTGCTGACGCTTCTCATTGCTCTCATCAGTTGGTGGGCCATGCGGACCCTATATGCCGAGAGCGAGACCTAATGAGGAGGGGGACGGTGCGCCAGAAAACTACTGTGACCGCCGTACTGGTTTGGACCGCAACTGCGATCTTCCTCTTCCCGATCTTCTGGATCATGTTCACGTCCGTCAAGACACCGGTGCAGGCCTTTCAGATCCCGCCCGTCTGGTTCTTCCGACCGACCCTGGAGAATTACGTTGCGGTCTTCCGATCGCAGCCCTTCGGCCATTACTTCTGGAACTCGGCCACCACCGCCGCCACCTCGACGATTTTCTCCCTCACCGTGGGGACGGCTGCCGCCTACAGCCTGGCGCGTTTTCGCTTCAGGGCACAGAAGTCCATCAGCTTCGTCATCTTCCTCACACGCATGGTGCCACCGGTGGTGCTGCTCGTACCCTTCTTCATCCTCTTTCGCAACCTCAACTGGACGGACACGCCGGCCGCACTGGCCTTCAGCTACACGGCCTTCAACTTGCCCTTCGTCATCTGGCTGATGTGGGGGTTCTTCAAGGAGATTCCCTACGAACTGGAGCAGGCGGCGATGATCGACGGTGCCTCCGCCTTTGGCGCCATGGTTCGTATCACGCTGCCCTTGGCCAGGCCCGGGCTGGCAGCGGCGTCCATTTTCGCCCTGATGAATGCCTGGAACGAGTTCCTCTTTGCCCTCGTCCTGACGGGACCGAACGCCAAGACTCTGCCAGTCGGCGCTGCCCAGTTCGTGACGCAGGACGCCATCCTCTGGGGGCCGGTGATGGCCGCCGGCACTATGATCATGCTGCCCCTGATCCTGTTCACCGTGCTGATCCAGAAGCACCTGGTCCGCGGGCTGACCATGGGTGCCATCAAATAGGGTCAGAAATCTGCTAGGGGGTCTTGGTGTGAAAAGGTTTCTTGCGGTGTTCCTCGTCCTCGGACTCTTTCTGATGTCCGCCGCCGGCTGTGCCAAGAGCGCTGGCCAGCAGCCAACCGCGCCCTCGGTTTCCGCGCCCCAGAAGATTACGGTTTACGCTCGGGCGGGAATCTACTTCAACACCCTCAAGGCCGTCGCCCCCGAATTCACCAAGGACACGGGCATCCAGGTCGACGTCGTGGAAATCGGTCGCGACGGCTATCAGGACAAGGTGTCCACGCAGCTGATCGGCAAGAACTCCGCCGTCGACGTGGTGCTAATCCTCAGCAACTACATGGGCCAGTTTGGCGGCGGCGGGCAGCTCGAGGCCCTCGATGCCTATTTTGGCAAGGGCCTGGCGCCGCAGGATTGGGACATCAACAACTTCGTCCCGGCCGCCGCCAAGTCGGTGCAGTACAAGGGCAAAACCTACGCCGTGCCGATGGACGTTTCGACCATGTTCCTCTTCTACCGCAAGGACCTGATCCCGAACCCCCCTCAGACCTGGGAGGAGTACCGCGATGTGGCGAAGCAGTTCACCAAATCCGTCAACCCCAAGAGCCCAACCGAGTTCGGCGCCACCTTCCAGGGCAAGCGCCAGGAGACCCAGCCGAAGGAGTGGTACAACTACTTCTGGAGCATGGGCGGCGAGTTCTTTGATGCCAACATGAACCCCACGGTCAATAGCGACGCGGGCATCAAGGCGCTCACTTATATCGTTGACAACTACCGCACGCACAAGATCTACCCGCCGGACATCACCACCTACGAATTCTCCGAGGTCCAGTCCGCCTTCCAGAACGGCAAGGTGGCCATGGCGGTCGAGTGGAACCCGGCCTACCCCAACATCGCCAGCAAGGACAAGTCACCGCAGGTCTACGACAAGTTCGCCATCGACCTGGTGCCCGGCGTGAAGGGCCCTGATGGCCAGATCTACCGGACCCCGTTCATGCACACCTGGACCCTGGCCATCAACTCGGCCTCCAGGCAGAAGGAAGCGGCCTTCAAGTTCATCACCTGGGTGACCTCGAAGTCCCACGCCAAGGACTACGCTCTGTCGGGCGGCATCCCGGCCGTGGTGGACGTCCTCAAGGACCCGGAGGTTCAGGCGAAGCGGCCTGAGTTCCCGATGATCCTGAAGAGCTTCCAGATCGCCAAGGTCGAGCCCGACCTGCCCGAATACCCGATGATCCACCAGTACCTGTCCGAGGCCATCACCCTGGCCCTGGCCGGAGAGAAGACGCCGAAACAGGCCCTGGATGATGCCAACGCCAAGATCAAGACGCTGCTTGAACAGCGCGGTTATTACAAGAAGTAACCATCGACTGCGGTAAAGGCCGGCGAGCCGGGGGCGCCGCCGATTGGGCGGCGCTCCCGGTCTTAGCGGCGCCAGGAGGGGTTCCTTTGGTTGACGTCATCACACTCGGGGAAGCCATGGCCGTCTTCACGCCCCTGCAGCGCGGCCCGCTCCGCAGCGCCGGCCTCTTTCAGCGCGGCATGGGCGGTGCCGAAGCGAACTTTGCGGTCGGCGTGTCGCGCCTGGGCCTGGGCGCCCGCTACCTGACCCTGCTTGGCGACGACGAGTTCGGACGCTACATTCTTCACGAGCTGCGGGGCGACGGAGTCGACACGTCGGGAGTGCGGTTGGTGTCCGGACGCCCCACCGGCCTCAACGTCAAGGAGGTGCGCGAGGGCGGCGGCGGCAAGACCTTCTACTATCGCGCCGGGTCAGCGGCCAGCACGATGTCCCCTGCCGACCTCAGCCCGGACCAGTTCGCCGGTGCCCGCTGGCTGCACGTCAGCGGCGTTTTTGGCGCCGTCTCGGAATCCTGCCGGGCCACGGTCTACCGGGCCATCGAATTGGCCAGGGAGGCAGGGCTTGGCATTGCCCTGGACCCCAACATCCGCCTGAAGCTCTGGGACGAGGCCACCGCACGCAGCGTCCTATTGGACCTGATGGGCCGGGTAGACTACGTTTTTTCGGGCGCCGAGGAGGGACGGATTCTCTTCGGCACCGATGACCCCGACAGGATTGCCCGGCTTGCCCTCCAGTTGGGTCCCCACACGGTGGTGGTCAAGGAGGGTGACCGCGGCGCCACGGGCTACACACAGGGCGGGCAGCGCGTGCACGTGCCGGCGTTCCGGGTTGTCGTCGCCGACACCGTGGGTGCCGGGGATGCCTGGGCCGCGGGCTTCACCGTGGGAATGCTGCAGGGCCTTGGGCTCGAGGAGTCCATCCGCTTCGGCAATGCCGCCGGAGCCCTCGTCTGCTCCGTGGCGGGCGACATAGAGGGCCTGCCCGCCTGGGACGAGCTTCAGGCCTTTCTCGGAAGGAGCCCTTCTCCCGTGGACCGATGAAGGAGGATGAATCTTGTTCAAGGGCGTTCATCACGTCGCCTACCTGGTTGAGGATCTCGATGCAGCTACCCACCTGTTCGTGAACGTCCTGGGTGCCGCCCCGCTGGATCGCAAGTACTTTGACCCCAGCGGTGTCGAGGTGGCTGTGGTGCGCCTCGGCAACGTGCGCTTTGAGCTGGTTCGACCGCTGCGCGAAGGCACGCCCCCCTACGAGCACCTGCGCCTGCACGGGCCCGGCTTCTACCATATCGGCCTCGAGGTCGACGAGATCGGCGACGCCTTGGCGAAGTTGAAGGCTGCCGGTATCGGGCTGATCGATGAGGCGCCTGTGCCCGGGGTCGACTGGGATGTCGCCTGGCTCCAGACCGCCAGCACCCTGGGCGTTCCGTCGCAGCTCGTGCAGCCGAAGGAGGGTCGGCGTGAAACTCCAGGTGGCGCTTGACTTTACGGACCTCGATCAGGCCCTGGCGGTGGCCTCGACCGTCGCACCCCATGCCGAATGGCTGGAGGCCGGGACGCTGCTGGTGAAGAGCCGCGGCATGGCCGCGGTATCTGCACTGCGGGCGCATTTCCCGGGCCACACCATCGTGGCGGACCTCAAGACCGCCGACGGCGGGCGGAAGGAGACCGACATGGCCTTTGCCGCCGGAGCCGACGTGAGCACCGTGCTCGGCCTGGTCCCGGACCGTTCCATCGCCGAGTGCCTGGAAGCCGCGACCCACCGCGGGCGGACCGTCTTCGTAGACCTCCTGGGCTGCGCCGAGCCGCGCTGGGCTGAACTGGCCCGCCTTGGAGCCTCCCATGTCATCTACCACATCGGCAAGGACGAACAGGGCGAGCGGGCTCTCCGCAGCGATGTCCTTCATCGGCTGCAAGAGGATTGGGGTTTCACCGTGGCCGTGGCCGGCGGAATCACGACGGAGATGGCGCGAGCCCTTGTGCCGGCCGGACCGGCTGTTGTCATTGTCGGCGCAGGAGTGACGCTTGCCGCGGACCCAGCCGCGGCCGCCCACGCCATCCGCGACGTTCTGGATGCTCCGGCGTTGCATAGGGAGTGACAGCATGAACTTCAATGATGCACGTTCAGCTATTCTCGCAGAGACGGCAGAGGCCCTGAACGGTATGGACGGGGACCAGGCGGCACGTTTCTGTGAGCTTATAGCTGGCGCACCGCGTATCTTTGTCACCGGCGAAGGCCGCTCGGGGTTGATGGCCAGGGCCTTCGCTATGCGGCTGATGCACGTTGGCTGTATCGCCTTCGTCGTTGGCGAGACGACCACGCCCTCCATCGGAAAGGGAGACCTTCTCGTAGCGGTGTCAGGGTCGGGAGAGACGGCCATCACCCGGCACGTGCTGACCCAAGCTGCGGCCGCCGGTGCCAACACCGCCCTGCTCTCCTCCAGGGCGGACTCCAGCACCGGCCAGGCGGCGACCTTCGTGTTGGTTGTACCGGGAGCCACGAAGCGGAGGCAAGAGGGCGAACTCTCCTCCCAGCAGCCCCTGGGGTCACTGTTCGACCAGGCGGCACACCTGGCGCTGGACGCCATCATCCTTCTTCTCACTGCCAACCAGGGTGTCCCGAACGCGCCAGCTCCCGCCGCCCGACATAGCAACCTGGAGTAGGTCCTTTCAGGGAGGCTCTGCATCGCTCACGCCAGTCCGCACCTCGGCATGGAATCGCTGCGGCCCACGGACTTCCGTTCCTCATACGTTGGAGGGACAGCGAGAACGTGAGAGGAGAGTGGGCCGTGCTGAGGGAACCTGAATTGCAGGCTTCCGCCATTACCTCTGTGGTAGGCGTGTTCCCGGTGGATATGGGCCTGCCTGTGGACGTGAACGCCGGCGGGACGACGGCCGGCGTGACGACAGCCGTAACCGTCACGGTGGACGGCCAGGATACCGGGGTGAAGGGCGGGGTGTCGGACCGGCAGGTCGCCGTACCCCTCAAGCCGTTGTTTGGCCCCCTTGGCTGCCGCCTCACCTGGCAGGCAACGGAGAAGAAGGCTGTGCTGCAGAGGGGAAGCAGGAGCCTGGCCCTCTACCCTGGCAAGGACCGCGGCTGGGCCGGCGACCACGAAGTGTGGGTCAATCCCCCGCCGCGTCTGGCTGGAGGACGCCTGGTCGTGCCGCTCAAGGCCGTGGCGGAAAACCTGGGATGCGGCATGAAGTGGGACCCACAGGCCTCCACGCTGGACCTGCGCCCCTGGCCGGAGCCGGCGGTCCGCGTGGTGACGCGCCGCATCCGCGAGGAATCGGAGAAGCTCAAGGTCGACATACAGTACCCCGAGGTCAGCGGGCTGGGGCCCTCGGTCGATGCGGCCATCAATGAACCGTTGAAGGACTGGGCCCTGGAAGCCCTCGCGGGAGGCCGCCGGGCTGTGGAGAGCGCCGCCCAGGCCCCGGAGGCGCCGAAGCAGTCTGAGGTGGTGGCCGACTACCGCGTGGCGCTAAACCAGGATAGCCTGCTGAGCGTTGTCCTGACGAACTATACCTACGTGGCCGGGGCAGCGCACGGGCTCACGGTCCAGACGTCCGACACCTTCGACCTGAGGACCGGCCGCATCTACGCGCTGCAGGACCTCTTCCAGCCAGGGGTGGACTACATCGCCTTGCTCACTGAGGAGGTGAAGCGCCAGATCAGGGAGAGAGGGCTGGAGGAAAGCCTCCTCACGCCTTTTGAGTCCGTCAAGCCGACTCAGAAGTGGTACCTGACGGGTGACAGCCTGGTGCTCTACTACGACCAATACGAGTACTGGCCCTATGCCTGGGGGATTCAGGAGTTCCCTATAGCGCTGGCCGGCCTCCGGGACGTGTTGGCGCCTCCCTTCTCGATTTTGGCCAAATAAGGTTCTGGAGCGTGCACCTGGACCGGGCGCCTCAGCTCTCACCGGTCTTTATGGAGGATTGAGGGAGGACACGGAGAAGGGCGGGCCCCCCTGTGGGGGCCCGCCCTATTTGTCGGCATACGGCTGTCGGCTGCCTAGTAATACGCCTTGTGCAGTTGGGCCTCCTTCAGGATCTCCACGCCCTCCCGGAACCGCTGAGAGTGAATGACCTCACGCTCCCGCAGGAAAGCCAGGGCATCGTTCACCATCGGGTCGTCCGAGATGTCGATGAGGAACTGGTATGTAGCCCGTGCTTTCTCCTCAGCGGCGATGTTCTCATACAGGTCGGCGATGGGGTCCCCCTTGCCCTGGATGTATCTTACGGAGAAGGGTACACCGCCTGCATTTTCATAATAGAGGTCCTTGCCATGGTTGACGTAGTGTTCCCCCAGGCCGGCGGCCTTGAGCTGCTGGGGCGTTGCATCCTTGGTCAGCTTGTAGACCATGGTCGCAATCATCTCCAGGTGAGCCAGTTCCTCCGTGCCGATGTCGTTCATCATGCCCTTCAGACGGCTGTCGGGGATGCTGTAGCGCTGGTTCAGGTAGCGCAGGGCCGCGGCCAGTTCGCCATCGGAGCCGCCGTACTGTTCGATGAGGAACTTGGCCAGGTTCGGGTTGCATCCGGAGACTCGGACCGGATACTCCAGCTTCTTCTCATAAATCCACATAAGCGTCCCCCCTCGTCAGACTTCCCAGGGCCAGGGCGTGGCGACCCAGCCGTAGGGGGGATTGGGGCCGACGGAGCGATGGGTCAGGGGGCCGAACTGGTCCTCAAAGCGGCGGGTCAGTTCCTTCAACTGCTGCGACAACTGGCTATACTGCTGGAGCGCGGCCGCGTCCATCGGGTGGGTGAGCAGATAGAGACTCAGGTCGAGCAGCGTGAACTCAACGGCCTGAATGGAGAATAGAGACTCGTAGTAGCCCTGCGGCTTGGCCTGGACCGTGTCGTTCACTCGTTCTCCACCCCCTTCCAGGGGCTGTAGAGGGCGGGCCAGAGGGTGCCGTGCTGCAGGGCCTCATAGGGGCCGAACTGGGGCAACCCCGGCGGTTGGAAGCCAAGGTACAGGTGGGGTGGCGTGGAGTACACCCTTACCTTCATGGGCGGGCAGGGGTCAAAGGGGCCGGCAAACGGTTGGTAGGACTTGATCTGCGAAGGCATTTGCTGAACCGGACTGGTCATAACGCCTCCTCCTTGCGTCGCTCAACGCGGGCGGATGCTGCTCGCCGGCGGGTTGGGACGCCGGCTAAATCCACGTTATTCAGCGGGGAGGAGGAGGTGCCTGGTGGGTCCTGCGGCCCTGGCCGCAGAACCTT
>CALMNP010000401.1 GCA_937868875.1 uncultured Bacillota bacterium
TCGTCCCCTTCTTCCTGGCCTTTGCCGAATGGCCCATCGAGCGCGAACTCAGGCGCCTGCAGGGGCGGTAGCCTCCTGCTCCTGTTCCTGCTCCCGCTCCTGCGCCTGGGCCTGGGTCTGCACCTGGGCCTGGGCCTCCGTCCCCGCCCCCGCGGCCCCGGCCGCCAGGCCGACGGCGCGACTGCCGGCGAGCCACCACAGGCCGAGGGCCAGGCCGGCCATGCCTGTGGCCAGGTAGATCCGCGGCACCGGGCTGAGGTACGAGGCGGCCGGGAAGGCCGCCGCCATCAGCAGGCTGGAGCCCAGGCTCTGGACGGAGAGCAGGGTCGCCCGGCGGGCCGAGGGGATGCTCTCGTTGAGGCGGCTCTGCAGGGCCGGGTAGAGGACGCCGTCCAGCGCCTCGCCGGCGGTGAACAGGGCAGCCCCGGGGACGGCGCCGGTGACGGCCATGCCCACGTAGCCCAGGGACTGTAAGATGGGGCCCAGCCGCAGGGTGAGGTTGACCCAGCGGGCGTGCATCCGCTCCGACAAGGCGCTGGCTCCGGCGGAGAGCACCCGCGAGAGGCTGAAGATGATGCCGGTGAGGCCCATGGTCAGCCCCACGTAAGGGAAGTAGGCCTGGGCGTACTGGCTGGCCATAGAGAGCAGGGCGTTGTAGCCCCAGCTGAAGAGCATCAGGACCATCAAGACCCGGCTGGAGAAGACCAGCCCGAAGGACTCGCGGACGTGCCCGCGTAGGGTCGTCAGGACGGACTCGCTGTGACGTGGGACGCCGGCCGTATCGGCCATGCCCCAGACCACGGCCAGGCAGGCCAGGCTGACGAGGCCCCGGGCGATGAAAGGCGCCGGCGTCTGCCACTCATAGAGAAACCCGGCGATGATGGGCGCCACGGCCAGAGAGCCCATCTGCAGGGCGTTGGCCCGGGCCAGGGCGCGCCGGGCGAGGTCCGGCCCGCCCTCGGCGACGGCCGTGTCGTAGAGCAGGGCCGTGTCGGCACCGGACAGGAACGTAGAGCCCAGGCCCGAGAGGGCCAGCACCAGGCAGCCGGCCACGGTGCCGTGGACTCCCAGATAGCCGAAGGAAGCGGCGGCGCCGATGGTCAGGCCGATGAGCATGCTGGCCCGCCGCCCCACCAGGTCGGCGACGATGCCCGTGGGCACCTCACCAAACAGGATGGCCAGGTGAAAGGCGGACTCGGCCCAGCCGGGGTTGCCCCCGCGGCTGAGGACGAAGGCGAGCCAGGTGGTCCAACCGAACTGCAGGCCGTTCATGGCCGTGTATACGTAGAACCGCGTCAGAGTGCGGCGTGTGTTGGGTCGATTCATGACGTTGGATGACCTCCCGCGAAAAATAAAACGAGGCGTCGCCGGACGCGCCGGCGGCGCCTCGCGCTGGTCAGCGGGAGGACGGCTTCGACAACGCCCGACCTGAAAAAGGGCAGAGTGCCCCCTTGGTCGGGCGTTAGCAGTTTCCTTTAAAGGCGTGCGTCACGCAGTAGGCGAACCCGTGGCGGCTGAAGATGACAAGCATGCGGGATCGCCTCCTTTGCGTTAAAGCTGACTTGATCTTACCATGTCGCCGGCAAGCTCAACAAGGGGCCGCGCACGGCAACATCCCCTGGTGAACGCCCGTAGATAGTACCGTAAGGATGCTGCCGGAGGTGCTCACCGTGAAAGTGTACCGTGCGGCCCCGTCTGCCGGCTGGATCTGGCTCATAGGCATAGCCCTGCTGGTGATTGTGCCGACACTGCCCGCCCTCCTGGCGGTGCGCCAGGCCCCGGTTGTTCTCATCACCGTCGTCCTGGGACTGGCCATCGGCCTGCCGTTCCTGGTTATGGCCTATTGGTTCCCGACCATTCGATACGAACTCGGTCCCGATAAGCTGGTCCTGCGCTACGGTCCCTTCCGCTACGCCATCCGCCTGGACGATATCCAGGAGGTCACGGAGCGCGATCTGGCCTTCTCCATCTGGTCCAGCATGCGCTTGCCCGGCTTCGCCATGTGGACCGTCGACTACGCGGATGAGGGCCACGTCTTCATGTGCGCCACCAGGGCCCTGAAGGATATCGTCTACATCGTCACACCCAGGCGGAAGTACGGCATCACTCCCGCCGATGAGGAAGACTTCCTCCGGGAGCTGACCCGTCGCCTGAAGAGAGCGTGACGCTGTGCCCGGGGTAGCCGCTGAGGTGGCTGCGTCCGCCGTGCCGCCCATCTATATCGCCGCCGCCATTAGCAGACTCCTGGAGATCCAAGACCGGCTGGTCGGCTGGCGCGATGCGCCCCAGCAAGCGGAAGCGGCGGCCCAGGATGCGGCGAACCTGGCAGCGCAGCTGCGCGATCGGCAGCGGGCGAACCCCTGACCGTCACGTATCTGGAGGGGGCTGCTTACGGGTGCCAGACCATAACGTCCGTCGTCCACGGCTGCCCGTAACGCCGGTGGGAGACGCGGAGAGACGAGTGGGGCGGCGAGGGCTCTGCCTCAAGCCCTGGCTTCAACGGGGCTGCATCCACCACCTGAAGCTCCAGGCCCAGCGTCAGACGCTGCCTGGCACGCAGCGTGATCCCCCTCAGATCATAGGCCCCATCCTGGAGCACGCTCGCCGCCCTCCTCTGCCCCTCCAGCTCGATATACGCCGAAACGGCCGGCGACGACTGGCTCAGGTCCGGCAACAATCTGGCCGACTGCAGGCGAAGATCGGCGCGGCCCACGTTCTCCAACGTGTACTCCACCCGATACTGACCTGAAGCCGCACCCCCACTGTCCAGACCCCAACCAAGGATCTTCAGTGGCGCCTGCAGCTCAAGAGCCTCCACCGGTACGGTCACGTAAGCCGCCGCTGCAAGCGCCAGTGCACTCAACACCAGAAGTGCCTGCCGCCAGTAGGT
>CALMNP010000402.1 GCA_937868875.1 uncultured Bacillota bacterium
CCCATCTGAGCGGACAACGGCAGCAAGGGGGTCCAGGCGAGAGAAGCGCCTGGACCCCCTGTTCCTGCATCCGGCTACCGACTCATCAGCCCTTGACGGCAACGGGGCGCACGGCCGGGACGTCGGGCCCCAGAATCATCTTTTCGATGCCCTGCCCCGGCGGCACCATGGGGAAGACGCACTCCTCCGGGTCGACGATGAAGTCGATGAGCACAGGCCCCTTCTCCAGGCGGGCCCGGGTCAGAGCCGGTCCGACCTCCGCCAGGGACTGGACGCGCAGCCCCGGGAGGCCGAAGGCCTCGGCCAGCCTGACGAAGTCGGGCCAGGGGCCGAACTGTACCGCCGAATAGCGGCGACGGTGAAACATCTCCTGCCACTGCCGCACCATGCCCAGGAAGCCGTTGTTGATGACGGCGATGCGTATGGGCAGCTCCTCCTGAACTGCCGTGGCCAGCTCCTGCAGGGTCATCTGCAGGCCGCCGTCGCCCACCACCAGCCAGACCTCGCCGCCGGGCGCCGCCACCTGGGCGCCGATGGCGGCGGGCAGGCCGAAGCCCATCGTCCCCAGGCCGCTGGAGGAGAGGAACCGACGTGGCTGCTGGTGATTCCAGAGCTGGGCCGCCCACATCTGGTGCTGACCCACATCCACCACGCAGATCGCCTCCGGACCCGCCAGGCGCGATATTTCTTCAATGACGCGCTGGGGTTTGAGCGGCCGGTCGTCACTCTCCTCGTACGCGATAGGGCGCTGGCGCTCCCAATCCTGCACCTGCGCCAGCCAGGCCCGGCGCGCCTCCGCGGCCCTCAGCGCCGGCGCCCGCAGGCTGGGCAGCAAGGCCTCCAGCACCTTGCCCACGTCGCCAACGATGGGGATATCCACAGAGCGGTTCTTGCCGATCTCGGCCGGATCCACGTCCACGTGCACGACGCGGGCCCGAGGGGCGTAGCGTCCGGCGCCGCCGGTCACCCGGTCGTCAAAGCGCATGCCCAGGGCGATGACCAGGTCGGACTCGGAGACGGCCCGGTTGGCTGAGAAGCGCCCGTGCATGCCCAGCAGGCCGAAGCACTGGGGGTGCGTCACCGGCATGGCGCCGATGCCCATCAGGGTGGTCACCACGGGGATGTCCTGCATCTCCGCCAGGTCGCGCACAAGACCTGAGGCCCCGGCGGAGACGACCCCACCGCCGGCGATGATCACGGGCCGCTCCGCCGAGGCGATGGCCTCGGCCGCCAGTTGAATCTGGCGCGGGTTGCCCAGGACGGTGGGACGGTAGCCGGGCAGGTTCAGCTGGGCCGGATAATCGTACTCCAGCATCTGGCTCTGAACGTCCTTCGGGATGTCGATGAGCACCGGCCCGGGACGGCCGGTGCGGGCGATGTGAAAGGCCTCGCGGAAGACACGCGGCAGGTCCTCGGGCCTCTGCACCAGGTAGTTGTGCTTGGTAATCGGCAGGGTGATGCCGGTCACGTCCGCCTCCTGGAAGGCATCGCGTCCGATGAGGCGCGAGGTTACCTGTCCGGTGACGGCGATGACCGGAATGGAATCCATATAGGCGTTGGCCAGTCCTGTGACCAGGTTGGTGGCCCCCGGCCCGGAGGTGGCCAGGCAGACGCCCACCTGCCCCGTGACGCGGGCGTAGGCGTCGGCGGCGTGCACCGCCGCCTGCTCATGACGCACCAGGATGTGTCGGACCGAAGAGTCGAGGAGGGCGTCGTAGAGAGGCAGCACGGCGCCGCCCGGGTAACCGAAGATGACGGAGACGCCCTCAGCCTCCAGAC
The DNA here is from genome assembly GCA_937868875.1 of uncultured Bacillota bacterium. Taxonomy (GTDB): domain Bacteria; phylum Bacillota; class Sulfobacillia; order JAMDAP01; family JAMDAP01; genus JAMDAP01. The sequence goes on from CALMNP010000402.1 coordinate 1,780, forward strand.
AGCGCCAGACGGCCTGGGCTCCATTCAGGCGCTCGCTCACGCCGCTCCCCCCTCTCTGGCCCGGGTACCCGCCGCGGCGGCAACAGCCGGCTGAGCCGCGGCGGACACCACGGCTCCCCTGGCCGCGGAGCTTACGGCCGCCGCGTAGCGGGCCAGGTAGCCGCGGGTCTCCCGCGGGGACGGAGGCGTCCAGTGGCGGCGCCTTTTCTCCAACTCGACGGCGTCCACCAACAGTTCGAGTTGCCGGCCGGGAATGTCGATGGCGATGGGGTCGCCCTCCTCGATGAGGGCCATCAGCCCGCCCTCCGCCGCCTCCGGACTGACGTGGCCGATAGCGGCGCCGCGGGTGGCGCCGGAGAACCTTCCGTCGGTGATGAGAGCCACGGAGCGATCCAACCCCATGCCCGCCAGGGCCGAGGTGGGCGTGAGCATCTCGCGCATGCCGGGGCCGCCGCGGGGACCCTCGTAGCGAATGACCACCACCTCGCCGGGCTGAATGCGCCGGCCCATGATGGCCGCCACCGCCTCCTCCTCGCAGTCAAAGACGCGAGCCGGGCCCTGGTGGCGCAGCATCGCCGGGTCCACGGCACCGGCTTTGACCACCGCCCCGTCCGGGGCCAGGTTGCCCCAGAGGACGGCCAGGCCGCCCGTCCTGGAGTAGGGATCGGAGACGGAGCGGATGACCTCGCGCCGCCTGACCCGGGCCGACTTGAGGTTCTCGGCCAGAGTGCGGCCCGTCACCGTGGGCACCGAGGTGTCCAGCAGACCGGCGTCCGCCAGCTCGCGCAGCACCCCCTGGATGCCTCCGGCCTCGTCCAGGTCCTGAGCGTGGTGGGACCCGGCGGGCGAGAGCTTGCAGAGCTGCGGCGTCCGGGCCGCGACGGCGTCCAGGTCGGGGAGGCTGAAGGGCACGCCCGCCTCGTGGGCGATGGCCGTCAGGTGCAGCACCGTGTTGGTGGAGCAACCCAGTGCCATATCCGCGGTCAGGGCGTTCCGCACCGAGGCCGGGGTAATGAGGTCGCCGATGCGGATGTTCCGCTCCAGCAACTCCACGATCTTCATTCCTGCCTGCTTGGCCAGTCGCAGGCGGGCGGAGTAGACCGCGGGAATCGTGCCGTTGCCGGGCAGGGCCAGGCCGATGGCCTCGGCCAGGCAGTTCATGGAGTTGGCCGTGAACATGCCGGCACAGGAGCCACAGGTGGGACAGGCAGACTCCTCGATCATACCCAGCTCCTCCAGGGACATCAGGCCCGCCTGCACGGCGCCCACCGCCTCGAAGACGGTGACCAGGTCGATGTCCTGACCGTCGTGGCGCCCGGCCAGCATGGGCCCGCCGGAGATCAGGATGGTGGGCAGGTTGACCCTGGCCGCCCCCATGATCATGCCGGGGGTGATCTTGTCGCAGTTGGGAATCAGCACAATGGCGTCCAGGGCGTGCGCCTCCACCATGGACTCCAGCGAGTCGGCTATCAGTTCACGGCTGGCCAGGGAGAATTTCATCCCCCGGTGGTTCATGGCCAGCCCGTCGCAGACGCCCAGAACGGAAAACTCCACCGGCATGCCGCCGGCATCCCGTACACCGGCCTTGACCGCCTCCGCGACCAGGCCCAGTTGCATGTGGCCCGCCACCAGCTCCGACTTGGCCGAGACCACGCCGATGAGGGGCCGCTTCATCTCTTCCTGGGTCCAGCCCAGGGCGCGTAACAGGGAACGATGGGGGGCCTTCTCCACCCCCTCCTTGATCGCCGCTGAGCGGCGGGCCGCGGGCGCAGCCGCGTGGTCACCTGCCATGGTCTCCACCTCCTTGCTCACCTGGCTTCCGACGCCTCGGACGAACGGCCCTGATTGTAGCTGGCCGTGATGTCCCGGGCCACGTCGGCGGCCGGGTCGTCCAGGGTCTCGGGGAACACCCTCCAGGACTGGTCCTGGTTCGTTACTGCCGTCAGCTGTGCGGTCTCTGCGTCACGGTTGGGCAAGGATCTCACCTCCCACCGCAGCGGCAGCCGCCTCCTGGGCGACCAGGTTGCCCATCTCCTGCGTCCCGACGACCCTGATGCCCGGCTCCGCCGGGCCGCGCGCCAGGTCCGGCGTGCGGTATCCCTGGTTCAGAACCCGGTCCACCGCGGCCTCAATGGCCGCCGCCGCCTCCGGCCAGCCCAGGGACAGGCGGCACATGAGGGCGGCGCTGAGGATGGCCCCCAACGGGTTGGCGACGCCCCGGCCGGCGATGTCCGGAGCGGACCCGTGGATGGGCTCATACAGTCCGGGGCCGTTATCCCCCAGGCTGGCGGAGGGAAGCAGGCCGATGGATCCCGCCACCACCGCCCCCAGATCGGTGAGGATGTCGCCCATCAGGTTCTCCGTCACCACCACGTCGAACGTAGCCGGCCGGCGCACCAGCTCCATGGCGGCGGCGTCCACGTACAAGTGGTCGACGGCCACGTCCGGGTACTCCCGGCTGACGCGTTCCACCGTCTCCCGCCAGTGGCGGGAGGTCTCCAGGATGTTCGCCTTGTCAACGGAGGTAAGCCGCCGACGCCTGCCCGCCGCCAGGCGGAAGGCCAGGCGCACCACGCGCTCGATCTCCTCCTCGGTGTAGACCATCGTGTCGTAAGAGCGGACGGGAGGTCCGGGCTGGCGGCCCCTGGGGCCGAAGTAGAGGCCGCCGGTCAGCTCGCGCACCACCATCAGGTCCGTCCCCTCCAGGATCTCGGGGCGAAGGGGCGAGGCCGTCCGGGAGGCGGTCACGGCCCGGATGGGCCTGAGGTTGGCGTAAACCCCCAGCCCCCGCCGCAAGGCCAGCAGGCCCGCCTCCGGGCGCCGCTCCGGCGGCAGGCCCCTGTCCCACTTCGGCCCGCCCACGGCGCCCAGCAGTACGGCGTCCGCAGCCTGACTTGCGATGAGCGTCGTCTCGGGCAGCGGGACACCCGTCTGGTCGATGGCCTGACCTCCGAAGGGCAGGAGTCTCCACGCCACCGTGCGGCCGCCGGCCTGGGCCGCGGCCTCTACCGCCTTGCGGGCCTCGCGGGTGACCTCCGGACCGATGCCGTCCCCTTCCAGCACAACGACGGTCCTGCCGTCCACCCCCTTCATGATGCGGTCCCCAACTGCCGGCGGACGTAAGGGATCAGCCCGCCCGCGGCCACGATCTCCAGAACGAACTCAGGCAGGGGCCTGGCCTGGTACTCGACCCCGCGGGTCAGGTTGCGTATGGCCCCGGTGGCGAAGTCCACCTCCAGGTCGTCGCCGGGCTCGATGCCGGCCACCGCCTCCGGACACTCCAGTATGGGAAGGCCGGTATTGATGGCGTTGCGGAAGAAGATGCGGGCGAAGGTGGGGGCAATGACGCCGGCCACCCCCGCCGCCTTGATGGAAATGGGCGCGTGCTCGCGCGAACTGCCGCAGCCGAAGTTGGGCCCGGCGACGATGAAATCGCCGGCCTGCACCCGGGAGGCGAAGGTGGGATCCTCGTCCTCCATGCAGTGCTGGGCCAGAAACGCCGGGTCGTGACGCGTCAGGTAGCGGGCCGGGATGATGCGGTCGGTGTCGATGTTCTCGCCGAAGGTGTGGGCCCTGCCGCGCAGCGGTTCGGAACGGCCGGCTTCAGGCGACATGGCGCGCCACCTCCTCCGGGTGGGCGATGCGCCCGGTGATGGCCGTGGCCGCCGCTACGGCGGGCGAGGCCAGGTAGACCTCCGCCTTGGGATGCCCCATGCGGCCGGGGAAGTTGCGGTTGGTGGTGGAGAGGCAGCGCTCGCCCTCCGCCAGAACGCCCATGTGTCCGCCCAGGCAGGCGCCGCAGGTGGGCGTGGAGACGGCCGCGCCGGCCTCCAGGAAGACCTCCAGCAGGCCCTCTCGCATGGCCTGCAGGTAGACGCCCTGCGTGGCGGGGATGACCAGGCAGCGCACGCCGTCGTGCACCTTGTTCCCCTTCAGCAGGGAGGCGGCGATGCGCAGGTCCTCGATGCGCCCGTTGGTGCAGGAGCCGATGAACACCTGGTCCACGGGGACATCCCCGACCTCGCTGATGGGGCGGGTGTTTTCGGGCATGAAGGGAAGAGCCACCTGGGGCTCCAGCCGGCTGACGTCGAACTCGTAAGTCCGCGCGAAGCGGGCGTCGTCGTCGCTGCGGTAGAGGCGCAGCGGGTACTGGGCCCGCTTGCGCAGGTAGGCCAGGGTCACCTCGTCGGGCGAGATGATGCCGGACTTGGCCCCCGCTTCGATGGCCATGTTGGTCACCGTCAGGCGAGCCTCCATCGACAGAGAGCGGATGGCGGGCCCGTCGAACTCCATGGCCGCGTAGAGGGCTCCGTCCACACCGATCTGACCGATGAGATACAGGATGAGGTCCTTGCCCGACACCCAGCGCCCCAGCTTGCCGCGCAGGACGAAGCGGTGGGTCTCGGGCACCTTCAGCCAGGCGGTGCCCGTGGCCATGGCCGCAGCCATGTCCGTGGACCCGACGCCGGTGGAGAAGGCCCCCACGGCCCCGTAGGTGCAGGTGTGAGAGTCGGCCCCGATGATCACCTGGCCGGGGACGGTCAGGCCCTTCTCCGGAAGCAGGGCGTGCTCGATGCCCATGTCCCCCACGTCGTAGTGGTGGCGGATGCCCTGTTCCCGCGCAAAATCGCGCATCTCCTTGGCCTGGGTGGCGGCGGCGATGTCCTTGTTGGGCGCGAAGTGAGAGGCCACCAGGGCCACCCGCTCCGGGTCGAAGACCCGGTCCACGCCGATCTTGCGAAACTCCTTGATGGCCACCGGCGCCGTCACGTCGTTGCCCAGCACCAGGTCCACCTTGCAGGTGACGATCTCCCCCGGCTCCACCGCCGGGCGGCCCGCATGGGCCGCCAGGATCTTCTCCGTAATGGTCATGCCCACTGGCGCGCCACCTCCCTGACCAGCGCCAGCAGATCCCGGTCGCTGAGCTGTTTTCGTTCGTCGGCCTCTTGCTTGAAGCGGGTGAAAGCCTGGAGGAAGCTGGTCTCGTCCAGCTCCACGCCCAGGGCGGTGAGGCGCTCCCGGAAGGCGTGCCGCCCGGAGTGTTTGCCCAGCACCAGGCGGCTGGCGTCCCAGCCCACCTCCTCAGGCTTCATGATCTCGTAGGTGGCACGGTCCTTCAGGACGCCGTCCTGATGAATGCCGGCCTCGTGCGCGAAGGCGTTCGCTCCCACGATGGCCTTGTTGGGCTGCACAGGCATGCCGGTGCAGCGGGAAACCAGTTGCGAGAGGGGCACCAGCCTGGTCGTATCGACGTCCAGGCGGAAGGGAAAGCGGTCGGGACGGGTGCGTACGGCCATCACCAGCTCTTCGATCGAGGCGTTGCCCGCCCGCTCGCCGATGCCGTTGACGGTGCACTCCACCTGGTCCGCGCCGGCCTCCAGGGCGGCCAGCGAATTGGCGACGGCCAGCCCCAGATCGTTGTGGCAGTGAACGCTGATGGTCACGCCGCCGACCCGGGACCGCACCAGCCGAACCAGGTCCGCATATTCGGCCGGCGTGGTGTAGCCCACGGTGTCGGGAATGTTGATGATACCGGCGCCCGCCGCCACCGCCACCTCACAGGCCAGGGCCAGGAAGGCGGGGTCGGAACGGGTGGCGTCTTCCGGTGAGAACTCCACCTCGGGGAACTTGCGACTTGCGTAGCCCACCGCTTCGGCAATCTGTGCCAGGACTTCGCCCGGCGTCTTCCGGAGCTTCTTCGTCATGTGGACCGGGGAGGTGGCCAGGAAAATGTGGCACCGCGGCCTCGCCGCCTCCTTCAGAGCCTCCCAGGCCCGGTCGATGTCCGGCTGCTGCGCCCGGCAGAGGCTGGCCACCGCCGGCCGCCGGCACGCGGCGGCTACCTGCCGGATGGCCTCGAAATCGCCCACGGACGATATGGCAAATCCGGCCTCGATCACGTCAACGCCCAGACGATCCAGCTCACGGGCGATCTCCACTTTCTCCCCGGCCGTGAGGCTGGCTCCCGGGGACTGTTCCCCGTCGCGAAGCGTCGTATCAAATACCTGGATGCGACGCCTACCCTGTTCCTCGCTTACCTGGCAAGCCCCAAGTCAGCTCTCCCCTTTCCGGGCCTCCCGGCCCGATAAACTTCAACCTTCCGACGCGGGTCAGTCTGCAGCGGTTTCCTGGGCCGGGACCGGTTCTTCGGCCTGCGGCGACCTGCGCTTCGGCTGGAGCCAGGGCATCATGCCCCGGAGTTCCCTGCCCACGGCCTCGATGGGATGCTCCGCCTCACGGCGCACCAGGGCATTGAATGCCGGCCGGCCCACCTGGTTCTCCAGCAGCCATTCCCGGGCAAAGGCGCCGTTCTGAATCTCCTCCAGAATCTGGCGCATAGCCTGGCGCGTGTTGTCCGCCACCACCCGCGGCCCGCGGGTCATGTCCCCAAACTCGGCGGTGTCCGAGATGGCGTCGCGCATGTGCGCCATGCCGCCCTCGTACATCAGGTCGACGATGAGCTTCAGCTCGTGCAGACACTCGAAGTAAGCCATCTCCGGGGCGTACCCCGCCTCCACCAGGGTCTCGAAGCCGGCCTTGACCAGCGACGTCACGCCGCCGCAGAGAACCGCCTGTTCGCCGAAGAGGTCCGTCTCCGTCTCTTCCCGGAACGAGGTGTGCAGAACGCCGGCACGTGTGCAGCCGATGCCCCGGGCATAGGCCAGGGCCACCTGCTCCGCCTGGCCGGAGGCGTCCTGATGGACCGCCACCAGACCGGGCACGCCCTGCCCCTCCTCGTAGAGGCGCCTGACCATGTGGCCGGGAGACTTGGGGGCCACCATCCAGACGTCCACCCCTGGAGGCGGCGTCACCTGCCCGTAGTGCACGGAGAACCCGTGCGAAACGGCCACGGACTTGCCCGGCCGGAGATGGGGCAGCACGTACTGCCGGAAGACCGGCCCGTGCTGCTCATCGGGCAGAAGGAAGACGATAACGTCCGCTTCCGCCGCCCCCTCCAGGGGCACGGCCCGCATGCCGTCCGCCTCCGCCTGGCGCCAACTGGGGCTGCCGGGGCGCAGGGCCACAACCACGTCGATTCCCGAGTCGCGCAGGTTCCGGGACTGGGCCCTTCCCTGGCTGCCGTAACCGATGACCGCCACGCGTCTGCCTTCCAGCAGGGACAGGTCGGCGCCGGCGTCGTACGTAATGCGGCTCATGAGACCTCCTCCTCCACTCGTTCCTGCCTCATCAGGCGGTGGCCACGTTCCAGCGCCACGGCTCCGGTACGCACCACCTCCTTGATGCCGAACTCCCTCATCATGGCCAGCAGGGCCTCCACCTTGTCGCCCGTGCCGCTGATTTCCACCACCAGCGTACGTGGGCCCACGTCCACCACCCTGGCCCGGAAGATCTCAACGATCTGCAGTATCTGGGCTCGCCGCGAGGGCTCGGCGTTGACCTTGATCAGGGCCAGCTCCCGCGTCACCGCCTCCTGTGGGTCCAGGTCCACCACCTTGAGCACCGGAATCAGTTTGTTGAGCTGCTTGGTCACCTGCTCGACGGTAGCTTCATCGCCTTCCACGCCGATGGTCATCCGGGACAGGCCGGGCACCTCGCTGACCCCCACGGCCACGCTCTCGATGTTGAAGCCCCTGCGGGCAAAGAGCCCGGCCACGCGGGTCAACACCCCCGGATGGTTTTCCGCCAGCAACGTCACCAGCCGCCTCATCTCCACGCCTCCCCCTGGAATCCGTCTGGCCGTCCGGGTCCAAGGCCGGTGGTGCCGCGACCGGCCCCCCGGCCAAAAATGACAATACGAAAAAGACCCGTCGCGGCAAATTCACTTTCCCTTGAAATGGAAGGGTAGGAACTTGCCGCTGGGGTCTTTTACACCCACGGTGTACCCGCCTGACCAGCAGGGGGCTGTACCGCTTGGACCAGACCACCGCCGGGCGACGCCCGCGGTGCGGAACCCTCAGGTACACTTCCGCTTTGCCCGTACCGGAAACCTTGATCTTATGGGTTTTTCGGCCCGGTGCCCTCCCGGTGTGGACAGCTCCCGCAGCCGTGTTGGTCGGATTATACTACCAGCTTTGGAACCCTGACAAGGGGTCCAGCGGTAAAAGTGCGGCGGGCCATCATCTTGTCCGATACGACCAGGGCGCCCCAGGGGGCAATGCGGGTCACCAGCACCTGACACGAAACCTGCCGGCCGCGAAAGGCATCGGCCATGGCCTGCCCGACGCGCGATGCCGTGCCTTCCGCCTCCGCCTGCGCCCCCGAGCCCCCCGGCACAACGGCCAGCACAGAGGGACCGGAACCGCTCAGGGCCGCGCCGGCGGCGCCGGCGGTTTCGGCAGCCGCCAGGGCCTCCTCCAGGCCGGGCACCAGCGGCCGACGATAGGGCTGGTGGAGCCTGTCGCGCATGGCCACCCGCAGCACGTCCCAGCTGCCTGAGGCCAGGCTGGCGACCAGCAGGGAACTGCGGCCCAGGTTATGCACCGCGTCCTGAAGGGAGACTTGAGTCGGCACCCGCTTGCGGGCCTCCTCCGTGGGCACGTGGAAGTCGGGCACGGCCAGCACCAGGAGCAGGGCCTCCGGCGGACGGATGCTCTGGTGGTAGACCCGGCCGTCCTCCCAGACGGCCACAGTGATGCCGCCAAAGAACGACGGCACGATGTTGTCCGGGTGCCCCTCCATCTCGGTCCCCAGGGACACCAGGGCCTCCAGGCCCAGGTTGGCGCCGGAGAGCCGGTCCGCCGCCAGCAGGCCGGCGACGATGGCGGCGGCGCTGGAGCCAAGCCCCCTGGTGATGGGGATGCCGTTGCGGATGAAGAGGCGC
>CALMNP010000403.1 GCA_937868875.1 uncultured Bacillota bacterium
TGCGCCGGGGTGCGCAGGAAGGCGCTCTGGTGATCTATCACGAAGTAACGGATATTGTGCTGGCCCAGCGGCTCGACGAGCTTCGCCTCATTCTTGACGCCAGGGCCGACACCATCGTCGAGCCATGGGCGGGTACGTGAACCTGACCCTGCGGTCGCTGGAGCGGCTGCAGGCGGGGCAGCCCTGGACGCAGGAGCAGCCCCTGATTGAGGGGACCGCCCTTACGGTCCAACTGCCCGCGGCCAAGCAGGATCTGTCAGCGTAATCATCTGGAGGCAGTGCATGTATCTCAAGCGCGTTGAGCTTTTCGGCTTCAAGTCCTTCGCGGAGAAGACCACCGTTGAGCTGGGCCCGGGCGTCACCGGGGTGGTGGGCCCCAACGGCAGCGGCAAGTCCAACATCACGGAGGCCGTGCGCTGGGCCCTGGGCGAGCAGAGTCCGCACGAGCTGCGCGGGGCGAAGATGGAGGACGTCATCTTCGCCGGTACGGACCGGCGGCGCCCCGTGGGCTACGCCGAGGTCTCGGTGACCCTGGACAACAGCGACGGCGCCTTCCCCCTGGACTACGGCGAGATCACCGTTACCCGGCGCGTGGACCGCTCCGGGGAGGGCGAGTATTTCCTCAACAAGGTGCCCTGCCGGCTGCGCGACATCCACGACCTGTTCGCGGACACGGGCATCGGCCGGCAGGCCTATTCCTTCATTGGGCAGGGCAAGATCGACGAGATCCTGCTGGCCCGGCCGGAGGAGCGGCGCTCCCTGTTCGAGGAAGCGGCCGGCATCGTCCGGTACAAGAACCGGAAGCGCGAGGCCCAGCGCAAGCTGGAGGAGACCGGGACGGCCCTGACCCGCCTGACGGATCTGATCGGCGAGCTGACCGGCCAGGTGGATGACCTGGCGGTGCAGGCCGACCGGGCCGAGCGGTACCTTCGCTACCAGTCCGAGCTGGAGCGCCTGGAGATTCAGTCTCTGGTCGTGGAGATCCGGCAGGCCCGCACCGCCTGGCAGAAGGCGCAGGCGGAGAACGCTGAACTGCGCCGACAATTGCAGGAGGCGGAGGCCGCCCTGGCGGCGGCGGAGCAGGAGCTGGAGCAGCGGCAGGCCGCCGGCGGCGAGCTGGAGGGGGACCTGGCTGCGGCCCAGACCGAACTGCTGGAGCTTTCCTCCCAGGTGGAAAAGGCCCGCGGCCGGCTGACGGTGCTGGAGGAGAAGAGCCGCGCCGCCGCCGAGGAAGAGGAGCGGGTGCACTCAGAGATGGCGGCCCTGGAGGAGAGGCACGCCCAGGTGACGGCCCAGGCCGCCGCCCTGGAGGCCCAGCGTCAGCGCCTGCGGCAGTCGGCCCAGGAACTGGAGCAGGAGATTGAGGCGCAGGAGGAAGAGACCGCCTCCCTGGCGGAGGAGGCCGCAACTCAGGCTCAGGCCCAACAGCGGCTGCAGGAGCGCGCCCTGGACCTGACCCGCCGCGTATCGGATCGAAAGAACTGGCTGGGCAGCGGCGAGCAGGGGCTGCAGTCGGTGCGGGAGCGGCTGGCCGAAGCGGAGGCGGCGCAGAAGTCGGGCGAGGCCGAGGCCGCCGCGCTGGATGTCCGCATCCGGCAGGCACAGACGGACCTGGACGAGGGCCTGGAAGGCCGCGACTCCCTGCGGCGGCAGAGGGACCAGCAGCAGGGGGAGAAGACCGTCCTGGAGGGGCGTCTAACCTCCCTGGCCCAGGAGGAGCGCCAGACCCGCGACAGGCTGCAGGGCCTGGACGGCCGCCTTCGCCTGCTGGAGGAGATGCACCGGGACCACGAGGGCTACGGCCAGGGCGTGCGCCGGGTGCTGGCGGCGCGTTCCGCCCTGCCCGGCATCGTGGGCGCGGTGGCGGAGCTGATTCAGGTGCCGGAGACCTATGAGAAGGCCATGGAAACGGCCCTGGGCGCCGGCATTCAGAACCTGGTGACACGGACCGAGGAAGACGCCCGCCGGGCCATTGACTGGCTGAAGCGAGAGAACGCCGGCCGCGCCACCTTCCTGCCCCTGGACCTGGTGCGCCCGCGGTCCGACCGCTCTCCCCGCGGCCTCAGGGACGATGGGGTCCTGGGCCTGGCCCTGGACCTGATTCACTTTGACGAGGAGGTCCGCCCCGCCCTGGCCTCCCTGCTGGGCTCTGTTGTTGTGGCCCGGGACATGAAGGCTGCGGTGCGCGTGGCCAAGGCCAATGAGATGCGCATCCGCGTGGTGACGCTGGACGGCGACCTGCTCAGCCCCGGCGGCGCCATGACCGGCGGCTCCACCGCTTCCCGCTCCGCCGGCCTTCTCACGCGCGAGCGGGAGCGGCAGGAAGCACAGGTGGAAGTGGAGCGGCTGCGCAGCAGCCTGGAGGCCCTGGCCGGCAAGGTCAAGGAGGCCTCGGAACGCCGTCAGGCCCTGGAGGCCGCCGTCACTGAGGCCTCCCGGGCCCTGCACGAACTGGACCTGACCCTGGCCGGCCGCACCAAGGACCTGGAGCGCATGCGCGAGGAGCGTGCCCGTTCGGTGCGCCTGGCGGACGAGGCCGCCCTGGAGTCGGCCCAGTTGGCGTCCCAGCTGGCGGGCAGCCAGCGCATGGCCAGCCAGTGGGCGGTGGAACTGCAAGGCCTGGAGACGGAGTACCAGGAGGCGACGCAGGCGCAGGAGGCGGCTGCAGCCGCGGCTCGCGACTTTCTTGCCCGCCGCGAGCAAGCGGCGGCGGCTCTGACCACCCTGCGCGTCCGCGCCGCGTCTGTGGCACAGGAGGGCGTCAGCCTGGGGGAGCAGGTGCAGCAGGCGGCCCGCACCGGCGAGGACCTGGCGCACCAGTTGGAGGAGAAGCGGGAGCATCTGGCCAGGCTGACGGGCAGGCGGGCCTCCCTGCAGTCAGAGGCGGCAGAGGCCTCCCGAGACCTGGACGGTTGGGAGGAGAAACGCTCGCAGGCCGGCCTGCGGCAGCAGGACCTGTCGCAGCGGCGCGCCCAGGACATGGAGGCGGCCGCCCGCCTGGAGCGCCAGGTGCGGCTGCTGCGCCGCACCACCGGCGACCTGTCGTCGCGGCTGCATGGCGGCGAGCTGCTGGAGACCCAGCACCGGGTGGCCAGCGAGGCCGGCATCGACCGGCTCTTCGACCAGTACCAGCTCTCCTACCTGGAGGCCCAGGAGCGCGTTGTCGGGCTGGAGGAAGGCCCGGACCGGCAGGAACGCATCGGCGACCTCCGGCGTCTTCTTGAAGCGCTGGGGACGGTCAACACCGGGGCCATCGAGGAATACCGCCGGGTATCGGAGCGGCACGCTTTTCTCGAGGGGCAGAAGGCCGACCTGGAGGAGGCTCGCTCCGCGCTGGACCGGGTCATCGCCGAGATGGACGCACGCATCCAGGAGCGCTTTGCCCAGACCTTCCAGCAGGTGCGGGCCGCTTTCCACGAGACCTTCGCCACCCTGTTCGGCGGGGGACGGGCCGACATCATCCTGGTGGACCCTACCAACCTGCTGGAGACCGGCGTGGACGTGGTGGCCCAGCCCCCGGGCAAGAAGCTGCAGGCCCTGTCGCTGCTGTCCGGCGGTGAGAAGGCTCTGACGGCCATCGCCCTGGTCTTCGCCATCCTGCGCATCAAGCCCACGCCCTTCTGCATCCTGGACGAGATCGAGGCGGCGCTGGACGACGCCAATGTGGACCGCTTCGCCCGGGCCCTGGAGCAGTTCGGGCGGGAGACGCAGTTCGTCGTGGTCACCCACCAGAAGGGGACCATGGCCGTGGCCGATGTGCTCTATGGCGTCAGCATGGAGGAAAAAGGCATCAGCAAGCTGGCCTCGGTGCGCCTGGCGCAGCGGGAGGAAGAAGAGAAGGCATCGTAGGGCCCGGCCCCGGGCCCACCATATAGAGGAGGTTTCGCTCTTGGGTTGGTTTGACCGGCTGAAGTCGGGGCTGTCCCGCACCCGGGAGGGCCTGGTGGGAAGGATCACATCCATTGTCACCGGCGCCGGACGTATCGACGAGGACCTCTACGACGAACTGGAGGAGACCCTGATTCAGGCCGACGTGGGCGTGGAGACGTCCCTGCACCTGGTGGAGCACCTGCGCAAGGCGGTGGCGCGGGAGCGCATCAGCGATCCGGAGCAGCTTCCGGGCCTTCTGAAGGACCGCATCCGCGAGATCATGGGCCAGGAGACCGCGCCGCTCAACCTGCAGTCCGGAGGGCTGACCGTCATGATGGTGGTCGGCGTGAACGGCGTCGGCAAGACCACCACCATCGGCAAGCTGGCGCAGCAACTGAAGGAGGAGGGGCGCCGTGTCCTGCTGGCCGCCGGCGATACCTTCCGTGCCGCCGCCATCGACCAGTTGGAGGTCTGGGGCCAGCGCACCGGCGTGGACGTCATCCGCCACCAGGAAGGGGCCGACCCGGCCGCCGTGGCCTTCGACGCCATCGCCGCCGCCCGCTCCCGGGGTGCGGACGTGGTCATCGTGGACACGGCCGGTCGGCTGCACACCAAATCCAACCTGATGGAGGAGCTGAAGAAGGTCCGCCGCGTCATCGACCGCGAGGTGCCCGGCGCTCCCCACGAGACGCTCCTGGTGCTGGACGCCACCACCGGCCAGAACGCGGTGCAGCAGGCCAAGGCGTTTTCCTCGGCCGTAGACGTTTCGGGCATCGTGCTCACCAAGCTGGACTCCACCGCCAAGGGCGGCGTGGTCATCGCCATCGCCCGGGAGCTGAACATCCCGGTGAAGATCATCGGCATCGGCGAAAAGGCGGAGGACCTGCGCCCCTTCAACCCGGGCGAGTTCGTAGACGCTCTGTTCACGCGCTAGCCGTCAGGCACGGCGGAAGGCACAGGAAGAGGGCCGGCAGGTGCCAACCCGCCGGCCCTTCTGCTATTCATGAACCGCTCTGCAGGCGGCCCGACACCTCTGTGTAGAGTTCGTCCAGGGGCACGTACATGCGGCCGCCGTTCGACCTGGCGCCGTAGTCCTGGATCCAGCGCACGATGCCCTTCTTGTCCACCAGCACGAAGGTGTGGCCAGGGCCGCCGTGCGGCATGGCCCAGCGCAGAACGCCGTAGGCCTCGCTGACCTTTGTGTCCTGGTCCGACAGGTGCGGGATGTTGAGGCCCAGCTCCTGGGCCGCCGCCCGTGTCTGTTCCGGGGTGTTGGCCGTGATGCTGACGATCCTGACGTCCAGGTCTTTAAAACGCGCATCCGCTTGCAGGTCGACGGCCTGCCGCAGGCAGGGCGGTCAGCCGGTCCCCATGTGGAAGAACAGCAGGACGTTGTGCTTGCCCTTGTACCGGCTGAGGCTGAAGTCCTGTCCGTTGGCGTCCGGAAGGGTGAAGTCCGGCGCCTTGTCGCCCTCGGCCAGGTCATGTCCGGCGGCGGGGAGTTCGGGGCCGGCCTGCCTCCTGCCACAAGACAACCAGGCGCCCGCCATGATGAAGGCGATCACCACGGTCACAGTGACGATGCGTTTTGTCGACGGGGCCACGGGCTCGCCTCCCTGGGCCGGATTGAGTAGGGCCGGTTGGCCGGGACAAGACCACTATACCAGAACGATCGGCGCCTGCCAAAGGGGC
>CALMNP010000404.1 GCA_937868875.1 uncultured Bacillota bacterium
TTGTCCAGCCCCATGACGATGATGGCGCCCAGGTTGATCAGCATGATGTAGACGTAGAGGACGTGCAGCCAGGGAGTCGCAGCAAGGGACGACATTCAGGCATCATCTCCGGGTTGGCTTCGTTGCTGTGACAGGACTTCGCCGTCACCGCCGGTTCCGCCTTCACCCCGCAGAAACGAGGCAGGCCCGCGGTCGGGGTAAACCGCGGGCCTGCAGGAGACAAAAGGGGGAGACAGGTAAAGATCAGCGGTGCCGGCCGTTGGGGAGACGGCAGGCTTTGGGAGTGTCTCAAGCTCCCAACTTGAGTCTAACGCAGGGAGAAAGCCGGTGGGTCAACGGCCCGTCAACGTCCTGCAAACGGTCGGCAACATGCGGTTCAGGCCTCATTGCCGGCCGTCGCCTCATCCGCCGGGCTGTCACCTGCGGGCGCATCACCAACCAGGGGCAGGTCCGCCCAGAAGGTGCTGCCCTCCCCGAACCGGCTCTCGCAGCCCACCTCGCCCCCCAGCGAGGTGACGATCTCCTTGATGATGGCCAGACCGAGGCCCGTGCCACCGCCTTCCGGCCCGTGCTCACCCGGCGTCCGGGCCTTGTCGACCTTGTAGAAGCGGTCCCAGATGTGCTCGATTTCGCTTTCGGGAACGCCCCGGCCGTTGTCCTGCACCGACAGCCGCAGGAAGGAGCCATGGGGTTCGGCCTTGACCTTGATGCGCCCGTTCTCCGGCGTGAAGCGCAGGGCGTTGTCCACCAGGTTGGTCAGGACCTGGATGATGCGGTCCTCGTCTCCCACGACCAGCGGCAGGTCCGGCGAGTCCAGTCCCAGGGGAGGATCGGAGACGAGAGTCACGGACTTCCGCGCCGCCCTCGACTCGAACGCCGTCAGCACCCGGTCCATCACCTCCAGGACGTCCACCGGCTCGTGACGCATGGAAGTGCGGTGCGCCTGCAGTCGGGCCAGGTCCAGCAGGTCGTCCACCAGGCGGCCCAGGCGCAGCGAGTCGTCCAGCATCACGCTGAGGACGTGCTTCTGCTCCTCCGGCCGGACGGTCCCGTCCAGCATCAGCTCCAGGTAACCGCGCAGCGAGGCGAGCGGGGCCCTGAACTCATGAGAAACGTTGGCCATAAAGTCGCGCCGGAACTGGTCCAGAGACTTCTGCTGCTCGACCAGGACCTGCTGTTGCTCCATCAGTTCGCGCTGCTGCTCCAGGGTCGTCTCGATGCGCTCCGCCGCCAGGTTGAAGGTCAGGGCCAACTGGCCCACCTCGTCCAGCGACTCCACCTCGGCGCGGGCGGAAAAGTCGCCGCCGGCAAACTCCCGGGCCAGCCGGTTCAGGCGGCTGAGCGGCGCCGCGATACCCTGGGACAGCATGAAGGCCAGCACCGCCGCCAGCAGGGTTCCCCCCAGGCCGGTCAGCAGGATCAAGTGCTGCATGCTCTCCAGCGTGGCCCTGACGTCGCTCAGGGAGGCCGACACCAGGAGGGCCCCGCCCTGGGACAACGGCACGGCCACACCCAGGGGCGGCACCACGAACAGGCCGCGACCCAGCCAGGTGGAGACCAGGTAGCCCTGGCGAAGCTGCTCCATATCGCTCTGATTCAGACTGATGGCGCCGTCCGCCGTGGGCTGAACCAGGCTGTCATGGGTCTGCAGGTAGTCGGCCGAGACCAGGTAGGCCTCGTCTATCTCCAACAGGGGCTTCATGGCTTCCAGGAAGACCCTCGGGTCGCGCCCCAGCACGCCCATCATGGTGCCGGGGATGGTCAGGGGGCGCAGGCGGGCCGCCAGGGCGGCCTCCTTGGCCTCCAGCAGGCGGGAGCGCATGAGGTAGCCGGTGGAGGCGCCTACGGCCACCAGGGTGATGACGTTCACCGCCATATAGGCTCCGAACAGCCGCCAGAAGAGCGGCGGCCGGTTCAGGCGGGGCACGCGGGCGCGAATCATCAGGTCATCACCTCAAACTTGTACCCCGCTCCCCGCACGGTGCGCAGGTAGCGGTAGGGGGCGGAACGGCCCTCCACTTTCTGCCTCAGGCGCTTGATGTGCTCGTCCACGGTGCGGCCGTCGCCGGTGTAGCTGTAGCCCCACACCGATGACAGGAGCTGGTCGCGGCTGAACACATGCCCCGGTGTCGAGGCCAGGAAGGCCAGCAGGTCGAACTCCTTGGGCGTCAGGCCGACCGGCTCGCCGGCCACCGTCACCTCGTGACCGTCGAGGTCGATGGTCAGGGAGGGGAAGTCCAGGCGCTGCCGTTCCTCGCCGACGCCGGGAGTGGCCCGGCGCAGGATGGCGCGGATGCGCGCCACCAGCTCCCGCGGGCTGAACGGTTTGGTCAGGTAGTCATCCGCGCCCAGTTCCAGCCCGAGGACCTTGTCGACCTCGTCGCTGCGGGCGGTGAGAATTAGAATAGGCGTCTGCTGGCTCTGACGAATGGCCCGGCAGACGGAGAAGCCGTCCATGATCGGCAGCATCAGGTCCAGCACCACCAGGTCGGGGCGCTGGGCACGGGCCATGTCCAGGCCCCTGGCGCCGTCGAAGGCCTTGAGGACGCGGTAGCCCTCGCGCTCCAGAGCCAACTGGATCATGTCCGATACGTGAGCGTCGTCTTCCACAACCAGAATGGTCGCCATGTCGCGCCTCCTCCCGTGGTTCACCAGTATCTTTTCCGCTTCAGGGCCCGGATTCCCTTGCCGCCAAAGGCAGGGTTTACAGGATGTTTGACGCAAAAGGCCGGGGCAGGCTCATCAGCCCACCCCGGCCACTGTTATACCGTCCTAGGCCAGCCCAAGGAGCTGACTCAGGCGGCGGCGGTCAAAGCCCACCACAATCTCACCGTCGACGTCGATGACCGGAACACCCATCTGGCCCGACTTCTGGACCATCTCCAGGGCCGACATGCGGTCGCGGGACACGTCGATATCGCGGAACGGGACCTCGTTCTCGGCCAGGAACTCCTTGGTGGCGCGGCACCAACTGCAGGTAGGGGTCGAGTAGACAGTAACGTCCATACGCGTTCTCCTTTCGTTTCAATCCAGGCGCGGCGATGAAGCGGTCAAACCAGGTGGTCCAGGAGGACCCGGAGCTGACGGCAGCGGTCGCGGTTGACCGAGTAGCAGGTGGACGGCCCCTCGTCGCGCCCCTCCAGCAGGCCCGCCTCGCGCAGGGCCTTGAGGTGGTGCGACACCGTGGATTGGGCCAGCCCGAAGTGGTTCACCAGGTCGCCGCAATAGAAGGGCCGCGACCCCAGGAGGCGCAGAATCTGCACCCGTACCGGATGGCTCAGGGCTTTGCAGATGTCGGCCAGAACCTGGTCACTGGTGCCGGGCTCAGGCTGGGCGCGGGTTTCCGTCATGGCTGTGCTCCTTGCTTCCGTCCGCGGGAATCCTGGGCTTCCGGTTAAATCGTTCATCGACGATGAACGATATGGAGTATACCCTGGTGAGTATAGGATGTCAAGGCCCGTAGACCCTGAGGACGGGGAAAATCCTGTCGGAAGGGGCGGCAAGGGAAGGAGAGACTCGGGGCGCCCGTCGAAGTGGTGAGGGACGTTCGGACATAGGGGTTTTGGAGGACATGATGGGGCACCTGGAAGTCATCTGTGGCAGCATGTTCAGTGGCAAGTCGGAAGAGCTCATTCGTCGTGTGCGCCGGGCGGTTATCGCCCGCCGCAAGGTGGGGGTCTTCAAGCCCTCCACCGATGATCGCTACAGCCGCGAAGCCGTCGCCTCCCACAACGGGATGACCATCGAGGCGGCGGTGGTTCCGGCGGAGGATCCCTGGTCCATCTGGTCCTGGGTCAACGAAAATCCGGTGGAGGTTGTCGGGATCGACGAGGCCCAGTTTTTTGACGCCACCCTGGCGCAGGTCGTGGACCGTCTCGTCCAGCACCGCATCCGGGTGATCGTGGCCGGCCTGGACATGGACTTCGCCGGCCGCCCCTTCGGCGTGATGCCGCACCTCATGGCGGTGGCGGACGAGGTCACCAAGCTCAAGGCCATCTGCGCCCGCTGCGGCGAGCCAGCCACCTTCAACCAGCGGCTGATCGACGGCAAGCCTGCCAAGCTGTCCGACCCGGTGGTCCTGGTGGGCGGGGGCGACCGCTACGAGGCCCGGTGCCGACGCTGCTTCGAGGCCCCCCTGTAACGTCCGGCCATCTTTCTCAGCCGCTTGCGGGCATGGCGGGGAGCGAGCCTTTCGGCTCGCTCCTTTCCACGGTCCTCACATTCCCTGGCGCATCTCCGGGGCCGGCTCCTACCGGGGGCTGGTCCCCGAAGCCGAGGCGCCGCCGTTCCCGCCGCCTGCCGGCGGTGCCGGGGCGGAGGCCCCAGCGCCGCCGGCTCCACCGGCCGCGCCACCCCCGCCGCCGCCCATCAGGGACCTGAGCGCGGACACCATTTGCGGATCCTTCATCAGGTCAATCATAATGGCGACCAGTTGCGGCCGGTACTTGGGGTCGCGGGCCAGGTCCCGGAACACCTTGAGGTTGGCCGCCTTGACGCGGTCCTCCAGGGCGGGGTCGCTTCCCATCTTCTCCATCAGGTCAATCTGGAGGCGGAGCAGGCCCGGCAGGTACCGCGGGTCGGTAGCCAAAGCCTGCTTTTCCGCCAGGCTCTGCTGCAGGAAGGAGTCGCGCGCGCCGTTCTGAGTCAGCAGGGAGCGGCGGCCGTCAGCAAAGGCCCGCTGGACATCCGCATCCTGAGCCAGGCTCAGGGTTGTGGATTTGGCGGCGCCGGCCCCGGACTCAGGGCGGCGGGCGCCGCGGCAGCCGCTGATGAGCAGAGCAGAAACGGCGAGCATCAGAATAAGGATACGTGTCGCCCGACGCGGGCGAAGCAGTCGGCGGATGAAGGCGAGCATGGAGACGCCTCCTTAGCGTTGGTGTCGGGTCTAGTCTTCCCCAGCCGTAACGAAACTCGCCAGGAGGTCATCAGGACCAGATCGCTTGTCCGCGGCGCCTTGACGGCCGCCCTGTATGCCGTCCTGACCTACGTCTTCGGCCGGCTGAGCTATGGC
>CALMNP010000405.1 GCA_937868875.1 uncultured Bacillota bacterium
GGCCGTTCCGGGCCCAGCGGCCGCAGTTGGGCGGCCCAGGCCAGGGTCATGGCCACAAGCAGGGCCACGTGCTGGGCGAACGTCAGCCGGGGTCCGACCGTCCCGAAGCAGCCGCAGCGCAGGAGGTCCTCCGGTCCGAAGGCCGTCGCCCACCAGTAGCCAACCAGCAGCAGGCCGGTCAGGGTCAGAGCCGCTCTCCGGTGACGCCCCAGAACCAGCAGCAGACCCGCCACCAGTTCGACGGCCAGGGTCCAGGCCGCCGCCTGACCGGCGAGGGGCAGGCGATAGAGGCCCATGATCACCGCGAATCCGGTGAGGTCCAGCATCTTCAGCACAGCGGACGCCAGCAGCACCAGGCCGAGGGCCAGGCGCAGCAGGCCCTGGACTGTGCGCCAGCCGCTCTTGC
Source organism: uncultured Bacillota bacterium (assembly GCA_937868875.1). Lineage (GTDB taxonomy): Bacteria > Bacillota > Sulfobacillia > JAMDAP01 > JAMDAP01 > JAMDAP01. The sequence goes on from CALMNP010000405.1 coordinate 407, forward strand.
CTTCGGCAACCGCGGCTCTGTGGGGCCGATATTCCACGCCGACCACCCTCCCTACCAGACTGAACCAGACTGATTCACAATTGGCTCTCGTATCCGTCTATGCCTGCCTTGACCTCTCCCCTGGTGATGAGTAGGATTATGACTGAAAGTCAGTCAGAGGGAAGAGGGTAAGCCTTGAGCGGAGTATCAGGCGCGACGGCACTCCGAGGGCAGAGGAAACGTGGCCGGCGCGTGTCCGCCATGACGTGGGTCGTGTTTCTGGTCTGGATGGGGCTCTTGGCGGTAGCGATTGTCTACGGTCCACGATTGCAGAGCGTGATGGTGCGGGGCTCGACGGCCACGCCAGGCAGCCAGAGCGACCAGGTCCAAGCCCTGACGGTTCGGGAGTTTCCCAACCTGGCGCCGCAGCAGCTGGCTCTGGTGATGCAGAGCGACTCGCTGGACGTGCGGGACCCAGCCTACCAGTCCCTGGCGGAATCCCTCATTCAGCGGGTCCAGGCCATTCCCGGCGTCGCGGGGGTGACCACCGCCTGGAACGGTGGCGGCGACAACCTCATCGGTCGAGACGGCCGCAGCACCTTAGCGGTGGTGGAGGTGCGCGCCAGATATTTCGATCTGCAGGGCAAGGTCGTGCCGGCCATGCGGCTCGAGGCCGAAGGCGCCCCGGGAGGGCTCAAGGCCTACGTCACCGGCGAAGCGGCCGTCAACGCCGATCTTCTGGATAACATCATGGACGACGTGGCCCAGGCCGAGCGCTACGTCATCCCTATCGTTCTAGTCGTCCTGGTGATCATCTTCGGCTCCGTCGTGGCGGCCCTGCTCCCGCTGGGGCTCGGCCTGCTGAGCGTCTCCGTCACCATGGGCCTCTTCTACTTTTACGCCGCCGGTCACCCGGTGCATGACGCGGTGACCAGCCTTGTCTCCATGCTGGGGATGGGCGTGGGCGTGGACTATGCCCTGTTCCTCGTGACGCGCTTCCGCGAGGAGCTGGCCCTGGGGAAGGAGCCGGCAGCCGCCGCACTGCGGACGGTCTCCACCTCGGGCAAGGCCATCGCCTTCTCCGGCGCCACCGTGGTGGTGAGCGTGGCCGGACTCTACCTGGTCAACAGCCCCATCATCCAATCCCTGGCTCTGGCCATGATGCTGGTGGTGGTAGTCTGCGTGCTGGCCGCCGTTACGCTGCTGCCGGGGCTGCTTGCCCTGCTGGGGCCGCGGGTGAACGCCCTGCGGCTGCCCTGGCTGGGGGGCCGCGACAGCCAGGGGGGAGCGCAGAAGTTTTGGCACCGCTGGGCTCTGGCCATGATGAAGCGGCCCTGGCTCTTCACCGCCGTTTCGCTGCTGCCGCTGCTCCTCATCGCCTACCCCACCCTGGGCATGACCACCGGCTGGCCCAGCGTCAGCTTGCTGCCGCCTACGGCCGGGGCGCGCCAGGGCTACCACATCCTGGAGCAGCAGTTCTCCGGCGGGGCCGTGTCCCCCATCGAGGTCCTGGTGCAGGTGCCGCAAGGCACAGTGGCTGATGCCGACAACCTGCCGCGCCTCTACGGCCTGGCCGAGGCCATCCGGCGCGATCCGGCGGTCGACCGCGTGGTGAGCCATGTGTCCCTCCAACCGGAATGGGGCCTGGCCGACTATCAGCGGGTTTATCTTGATGAGCCGGCCCGGATGGCCGACCTGCCCACGGAACTGGGCAAGGGAGCAGGGGGCCTGCAGCAGGCCGCTGACGCGCTCGCCGAGATTCAGGACGGTCTCACGACCCTGCAGGAGCGCCTGCCGGACCTGGCGGCCGGCCAGGAGCAGGCGGGTCAGAGCCTGACCCAGCTCCACGGCGGCATCGCCCAGGCCCGGGACGGCGTGCAACAGGTGGCCGACCAGCTGGCGCACGCTGCGTCCGGGTTCGGCGACCTGGGGCACGCCCTGGGCCTTCTGGACACGAGCCTCACCAACGCCATTGCCGACCTCGACGCGATGCAGCCGGCCAGCAAGGCGGACCCCCGGTACCCGTCGGTCTATCAGTCCGTGGCGACGGCCCGGGCCATCGTGGCCGGTCAGCCCGGGGCTGCGGGACAGCCCGGGACGCCAGGCCTGGCGGCTCAGCTGCAGGGGGGTGCAGGGTCGGTGCAGGAGGCGGTGGCCGGACTCAGGCAGGTGGCGTCCAGCCTTGGCCAGGCCGAGGACGGTCTGGCCCGGATTGCTGCCGGTGTCGGCCTAACAGCCGGGGCCACGCGGCAGGTGGCTGGCGCCCTCGGCCAGGCCGAGCAGGGCTTGGCTCAGGTGACGCCGGGCATCGGCCAGGCGGCCCAGAGCATGAAGCTGGCCGGGTCGCAGAGTGAACCCCTGGATCTGAAGCCTCTCCTGACGCGGGGCGACCTGGGGCTACGCCTGGTGGCCGCCGGCGGGGGCAAGCAGGCGGAGGACCTTCTGCCCACCCTGGTCAACCTGGACCGCGGCGCAACGGTGGCGCGGCTGCTGGTCATCCCCAAGGGCGGGCCGGATGCGTCCGACACGATGGACCTGGTGCGGCGCCTTCGTGCTGCGCTGCCAGGGCTCGCGCCGACCCTGCAGCCCAAGGTGGGCGGCACCACGGCGATGCTCCTGGACATGAACGACCAGCTGGACTGGGCCTTGCCCCGGGTCATCGGCGTGGTGTTGCTGGTCACCTTCGTGGTCCTGCTCCTGCTGCTTCGATCCCTGCTGTTGCCGCTGAAGGCCGTCGTGCTGAACGCGCTGTCCGTTGCGGCGGCATACGGCAGCCTCGTGCTGGTCTTTGAGAAGGGCTACCTGGCGCAGTGGCTGGGCTTCACCCCCCTCGGGTATCTGGAGAGTCCCATCGTCGTGATGCTCTTCGCCGTCCTCTTCGGCCTGAGCATGGACTACGAGGTCTTTCTGCTCAGCCGGGTGAAAGAGGCCTATGACGCCACCGGGAATAATGAAGAGGCGGTAGCCGTGGGCCTGTCCCGGACCGCCGGCATCATCACCGGGGCAGCCACCATCATGGTGCTGATCTTTGCGGTCTTTGCCTCCATCGGCATCCTGACGGTCAAGGAGATGGGCTTCGGCCTGGCCGTGGCAGTGTTCCTCGACGCCAGCCTGATTCGCATCGTGCTGGCGCCGGCCTTCATGCGGCTGGCGGGAGAGTGGAACTGGTGGATGCCCGCCTGGCTGGACCGCCTGCTGCCGCGGCTGGACATTGAGCACTGAAACGGGTGAAGCGACATGCGAAGGCGCGTGACCAAGAGTCAGGAAGAGCGCCGCCGGGAACTAATCGACGCGGCCCGTGAACTCTTCGTGCAGAAGGGTTACGAGGCGGCGTCAGTCAGCGACATCGTGCGCCGGGCGGATGTGGCGCAGGGCACGTTCTACCTCTACTTCGCCTCCAAGCAGGAGGTCCTGGCGGCCATCTGGCGTGACCTGCTGGAGGAACTGTTCGGCATCATCCGCAGCCTGATGGAGCGCCCCGGCCTGTCCGCCGTGGAGAGACTGCGGCTGGCCTGGGAAGAGGTCATCGCCCACATGAGACCCAAGTCGCGTCTGGTTGAGGCGGTCTTTCTGAAGGCCAACGTCTCGCTGCCCAGCCAGCTGCTCGAAGAGTTCAACCCACACCTGATGCCCGTCCTGACTGGCATCATCGAGCAGGGCAGGCGCGAGGGCGACATCCACGTGACCCACCCCGAGATCGCCGCCGACTTCCTCTGGACCGTGGGTTACCGCCTCTTCGAACGGGTCGCTCAGGAGCAGATGAAGGCGGAACAGCCGCCTGCGCCTGGTTCGACCGGCGCCCTGCGGGACCTGCAGGACCTGCAGGACGCCTTCTGGGAGTTCGTCACGCGCGGGCTGGGCGTCACCGGCGGGTCCAGACACTGAGACATCGTTCACCGGCCACCCTCCCGGCCGCCCGGCCCCGGCAGGAACTCGCCCCAGTCCGGGTCGCCCACGGCCCTGTCGTTCTGGGCGACGAGGCGGCCGCGGCTGAAGGTCATCACCGGCAGGCCGTGAAG
>CALMNP010000406.1 GCA_937868875.1 uncultured Bacillota bacterium
GGCAGGAACCAGACCTGCAGCAGGTGCAGGGGCTCGTCACCGGGATTGGTCTCGGCGTGGAGCACACCGGTTCCGGCGGACATCCTCTGCACCTCCCCGGCCCGCAGGCGCCCCACGTTGCCCAGGCTGTCCCGGTGCTCCAGTTCACCGCTGATGACGTAGGTGACAATCTCCATCTCCCGGTGCGGGTGCAGGCCGAAGCCGGTGCGCGGGGCGATGACGTCATCGTTGAAGACCCGGAGCGCCCCAAAGTGGAGGTTGGCCGGGTCGTAGTAGCGGTCGAAGGAGAAGCTGTAACGGGTGGACAGCCACTCGTTCTGCATGTGGTGGCGCCGGTCCGAGGGAACGACCTGAATCACGGGATCCCCCCTTCCGGAATTTTATAAAGCCTTTTCATTATAAATTCACGGAGGAGTGGTAGACAAGAAGGCGACAGGACTATGCAAGGAGGTTTACCTTTGAAGCGTTTCGCATGGCTAGGGTCACTTGTCGTTCTGGCGGTTATCCTGAACGGCTGTTCCAGGGCGGCGAACAGCGGTGGAAAGACCGGCGGCGCCGCTCCCAGGACGGTTCAGGTGACGGCCAATGAGTTCGCCTTCAGTCCGGGCCAGATCAGCCTCAAGACGGGTGAAACGGTGGTCCTTGAGGTGCAGAACCAGGGCACGGTTCTTCACGACCTGACGGTTATCAAGATGCCCGTTGGGGATGAGAAGGAGCTGGCGGGCGTCCACCACGACATGAGCGGCACGGACATGAAGGACGTCACCGTCCACGTGGCGGCGGAAGCGGGTCAGACGGGCAAGGTGCAGTTCAGGCCCACCCAGGCCGGCACCTACACCTTCCTCTGCACGCAGCCCGCCCACAAGGATTCGGGGATGACCGGCACGATCGTCGTGGAGTAGGACGGCGGGTCCTCTCCGGCCGCAGAGGGCCGGGATCACGCGACAGGCATGGAAAAAGAGGACGGCAGAGGCCGTCCTCCTTTTTTGATGGATCCGTCGGAAGCCTCCCGTCGCCTTAGAGCGACTTGTCCAGCACGCCCTTCAGGGTGCCGTCCACCTCCGCGGCGAAGTCCCGCAGCCCTGGGTTGCCCACCACGTCCATGATCATGGTGGGACGGACCATCCCCATATAGGTCTTGCCGTCCTTACTGTAGACGGTCATCTTGCAGGGCAGGAAGTACCCCGCCATCGGGTCCGTCTCCAGGGCCTGCTTGGCCTTGACCGGGTTGCAGACCTCCAGGATGCGGTAGGGCTGGTTGAACTCCACGCCCTTCTCCTGCAGCTTGGCCGGCACGTCCAGGGCCCAGAGGACGCCGAACCTGGCCTCCGCCAGGTTGGCCTCCAGATCCTTCAGGGCCTGGTCAAAGGGCTTGTTGGTGGTCACCGTATAGTGAAACTCCATGGCTCATCCCTCCCACGTGTGCTCGTCGGCCCCTGGAGAGTCGACGCCGTCATTATACCCACTGGGGTATATAGGCGCAACCACCCAGGGGAAGTCTCGCCCATTCAGGCGGGGGGCATACAGCAACAAGGACTGTGCCGGGTGGGCACCGTCCCCGAGGAAAACGTCCGTGTTGAGCTGACGTGATCAGGTGAACTTGAGGAAGTGCTCCACAACGCGGGCCACTGCCTTCTCACCGGTGCCCCCGTCCGTGATCTCCGCTCGCACGTCTGTGCCAAGCTGACAGCCAAGGGCCTGCATGCCCACCCGGTTGATAGCCTCCCTCATGGCAACCAACTGAGACAGCACCTCCATGCAGTCGCGTTCTTCTTCCAGCATACGCTGAATGCCCCGGGCCTGGCCTTCAATACGGCGAAGGCGGTTAACCAGGCTGCGTTTGACTTCAGGATCGAGTCCTTTCAAGTAGGTCACCTCGCTTGCACCCGCCGCCTCAGCCCTGGGAGCCGGGTCTCTATACCACCGGGTGTATGAGTTGAGTATAGCAAGGGCAGTTACCCGGTGACAACATGGCAGCAGGGGTTTTGGCCAGAGGGGCGAATTCAGGACAGTCGTTTGTAACGTCTCCCGAAAAACCCATAACCGGAGGGCTTGATGAAGACCCCATCCTCACGCGACCGCAACCTGGTGGTGGCGGCGGTCATGGTCGCCACCTTCCTGGCGGCCCTGGACACCACCATTGTGGATACCGCCATGCCCCGCATCATCGGCTCCCTGGGCGGCATGTCCCTGTACAGTTGGGTCTTCTCCGCCTACCTGCTGACATCCACCACCACGGTCACCATCTACGGCAAGCTCTCCGATATCTACGGCCGCAAGCGCATGCTGCTGGTGGGCATCGCCCTCTTCGTCCTGGGCTCGGCCCTGGCCGGCCAGTCCCACACCATGATCGAGCTGATCCTGTTCCGCGGATTGCAGGGCCTGGGAGCCGGGGCCGTGCTGCCCGTCACCCAGACCATCATCGGCGACCTCTTTTCGCTGGAAGAGCGAGCCCGTATGCAGGGCCTCTTCTCCAGCATCTGGGGCTTTTCCGCCATCGTCGGCCCGGCCCTGGGCGGACTGATCGTGGACCACTCCACCTGGCGGTGGATTTTTTACGTCAATGTCCCCATGGGTCTGGCTGCCAGTTGGCTTCTCTGGCAATACTTCCATGAGGAGATCGAGGTGCGCGAGCACAGGGTCGACTACCCCGGCGCCATCCTCCTGACGGTCGGCGTGCTGACCCTGCTCCTCGGCCTGCTCCAGGGCGGCGTCAGCCACCCCTGGACGTCCCCCTACATCCTGAGCCTCCTCGTCGCCGCGGTGGTCTCCCTGGCCGCATTCCTGAGGGTTGAGTCCAGGGCGGCGGAGCCCACGCTGCCCCTG
>CALMNP010000407.1 GCA_937868875.1 uncultured Bacillota bacterium
GCCGGCCCCAGGCCCCGGCCCTGGTTGAACAGTTCGTAGAGCACGACGGCCGTGGCCACGGCCAGGTTGAGCGAGTCGCTGCGCCCCACCATTGGAATGCTGACCATCAGGTCACAGAGCGACTTTTCCTCTTCGGACAGCCCCTGCCGCTCGCTGCCCATGAACAGCACCACCGGTAGTTTATAGGCCGCGGACCGGTAGTCCGTGGCCGCCGCATCCGAGGTGCCCACCAGAACAGCGCCGGTTCGCCGCTTCCAGTCCGCCAGTTGTGCCACGTCGGCCCGCACCAGACGCTGGGCAAATACGGCGCCCATGCTGGCGCGGAGGGCTGCCGGGTCGTAGGGGTCGGTGGTGGGGCCGACCAGGAGCACACCGCTGCAGCCGACGGCGTCGGCCGTGCGCAGGATAGTGCCCAGGTTGCCGGGGTCCTGCACGGCGGAAAGGGCCACCCAGCCCGGCCCACGGCCGGGGGTGACGGTGTCCAGGGATTCCCACCGCTGGCGAACCACGGCTCCCACGCCCTGGGGGCCATCCTTGCTGGACAGACTTTCAAACACGCCCGGCGTTACCTCTACCACAGGGACGCCGGTCCTACGCTGCTGCTCCACCAGGTCCCCGGCGAAGTCGCTGGTCAGCAGGTCCGGTGCCACCACCAGGGATTCGATGGCCGCCCCGGTCTGGACGGCCTCGGCCACAATGCGGATGCCCTCGATGAAGAACAGGCCGGTCTGCTCCCGCTCCTTGCGGCTCCGCAGGCCACGGATCTGGCGGATGGCAGGGTTGCTCTGGCTGGAAATCAGCATGCGTTAGGACTCCTCCTGGCGCGTGGCGGCACCGCGACCTGGCTGCTGGAGCGGCGTGGCCAGAGGGCCGAGGAACTTGTTGCGCAGGCGCTCCCAGTAATTGCTGGGGCCGAACCGCAGCAGGCGGAAGGCCCCGGGCTCCATGTGGAAGAGTACTTGCGAGCCCAGTTCAATCTCCTGCTCCAGGCCGTCGATGACCATCAGGCCGCTGGCCCGCGTGGCGGCCAGAATGCGCACCGACAGGGGCAGGTTGGCCGGGGCGCAGAACGAGTGCAGCCCCTGGTAGGCCATGGAGCGAATAGGAGCCAGCGCCGTCACCTGGTAGAGCGAAGACACGGGTGGCAGGATGGTGCCCCCGGCCGCGTAGTTGTGGCCGGTGGAGCCCGTCGGCGTGCAGACGATGAGGCCGTCGCCGGCGAAGTGCTCCAGCACCTGACCCTCCAAAACGACTTCCAGATAGGCCGTTTTGGAACGGGCGGCCCGGATGACGACCTCGTTCAAAGCCTCGTAGGTCCCTCCGCCGGGCAGGGTGGCGATGAGGAGGGGGAGTCGGTGTTCATGCAGGTCGCCATTCTGGAGGGCCTGCACCAGGTTGCCGATCTGCCCGGCCTCGACCTCCTGCAGGAAGCCCAGGCGTCCGGCATTGATGCCCAGGTAGCGGGTCTCGCGTCCGTAGGTCCGGAAAGCCTCCAACATGGCGCCGTCGCCACCCACCGTGATGGTGGTGGGGGTGGCTTCCTGCGAGACGGGAATGCCCGCGGCCTCCAGGGCCCGGGTCAGCGTATCGGCCACGCTGCGCGCCCCGACGCTGCGCCCCAGGAAGATGGTCACCGGCTCGTTCAACGGGCTCACCTCGTTTTGGCAGCCTGAGAGGGGGCCGCGGCCTCCGGCAGGAGGCCTGGCATCTAAATCAGCTTAGAAGAGGCTTGGCGGCGTTACGTACCCGCCCGCCATCCCCGCGCCCATGGCCAGGGCCAGCAGAGCGGCCATAAAGGCGGCCACGGACACGCCCAGGAGCTTCGGCCGCCGCGCCAGAAACCAGCCCGTGCCGCCCAGCACCAGCGCCAACAGGATCAGCAGTATCCCCCATGGACGCATTTGACGTTCTCCTCACGGCTAAAGCCAGGGGATTCTTTCTCGGCCTGGGAGCACCGAGCTACACCGCATGTGCGGATGGTAC
>CALMNP010000408.1 GCA_937868875.1 uncultured Bacillota bacterium
CTCCTCTAGAACAGCAGCGGTCCCGAGGTCACGTACTGCTCGAGCTTGCCAAAGCGCTCCGTGGTGAGGAAGTGGGAATACCCCGTGAAGGCAAAACCTGCCCCCAGGGCAAACCCTGCCGCCTGGTGGTTATAGCCCGCGAAGTGCAGGGAAGCAGTACCCCCCCGTTCGACGGCCTCGCGGCAGGCCAGGGTCAGTACGGCGTCGCCGTCCGTTGGGTCCAGCCAGGCCGCCGGTGACACGTTACCGCCGGTGGACGTGTAGTAGTAGCCGCAAGGCTTGCCGCTACGCAGCACCACGCTGCCGTGTAGGGCCGGGCGGGTTGCCCAGTAGTCGTGATCCATCAGCCGCGGCGTAGCCCTTACCTCACGGTCGATGGCGGCGCCGGTGGCCGGGTCCAGGGGGCGTACCTCATAACCCGTCGGGCTGTCGGGCAGGCGTAACCTGGTGGACTCGCCGCTGAACTTCAGTAGCTGGGTTCCGGGGAGCATGCCCAGCTTCATGTAGTTGGCCATCGCGGTGGGATCCACCGATGCCCAGACGCAGAACACCCGGGCGCCCCGCTTCTCCCCTTCGGCCCAGACGCTGCGCAGCAGCGGCCCGCCGATGCCCTGACGCTGCAGTTCCGGCAGGACCCAGTAGCTGGACAGAAACCAGATGCCGTCCCGCACCACGGCGTGACACACGGCGGCCAGACGCCCGTCCACCTCGGCAACCCGGAAGATGCCGGTGTGGAGTACGTGGGTGAAACCGACCTCCTGCTCCGCCGCGTCGTGATGGGGAATGCCCAGGTTATTGCGGGCCAGCATCTCATCCCGGGCGACGCGGTGAATCTCAACCGCGCCGGGGATGTCGTCCAGGCGGGCGGGGCGGTACAGCACCTTCTCCACGGAGCCAACCTCCCTGTGAGGTAAAGCCCCACCGCCGATGCGATGGGGCTTGCTGTGCGTCCTGGCTAACTCGTTTCGAGGGATCTAGTGGCCGCGGATGGCCTTCAGCGCGGCGCTGTCCAACTTCTTCACCACAGCCGCCATCAGCTTGGCCGCGTTCTCCAGGTCATCGCGATGGATGATGGAGGCGGCGCTGTGAATGTAGCGAGCCGGGATGGCGATGTTGAGGGCCGGGACGCCCTTGTTCCAGAGGTGGATGCGGCCGGCGTCGGTGGCGCCGCCGGTGATGTAGTCAAACTGGTAGGGAATGCCCTCGGCGTCGGCGATCTCGCAGACGTAGTCGCGCAGGCCGCGGTGGGCCACGTGACCGGCGTCGTAGATGGAGATGGCCGGGCCCTTGCCCGCCTTGGACATGGCCTCATCGGTCTTGACGCCCGGGGTGTCGCCGGCGATGCCGACGTCCAGGGCGAAGGCGATGTCCGGCTCCACCAGCCAGGAGCTGGTCTGGGCGCCGCGCAGGCCCACTTCCTCCTGCACCGTGGCGCCGGCGTAGAGCACGTTGGGGTGCTTCTCGCCCTTGAGCAGTTCCAGCGTCAGGAGAGAGACGGCGCAGCCGGCCCGGTTGTCCCAGGCCTTGGCCAGCAACAACTTCGGATCCACCAGCGGGGTGAAGGGGCAGATGGGCACGATGGCGTCGCCGGGGCGGACGCCGGCCTTCTCGGCCTCCTCCTTGTTGTTGGCGCCGATGTCAATGAACATTTCCTTCTTATCGACAGGCTTCTTGCGCTCCTCGGCCCCAAGCAGGTGCGGCGGCTTGCTGCCCACCACGCCGGTCAAAACGCCCAGGCGGGTGTGAATGGTGACCCGCTGCGCCAGCATGACCTGCTCCCACCAGCCGCCGAGGGTGGTGAACTTGATGAAGCCCTCGTCGGTGATGCGCGTAACCATGAAGCCGACCTCGTCCATATGGCCGGCGATCATGATGCGGGGACCACCCGCCTGCCCCATCTTCTCCACGAAGATGCTGCCCAGGTTGTCCTCGAGGGTCTTCCCGTAGGGCTCCAGGTTGCGGCGCATGATCTCGCGCACCGCTTCCTCCTGACCCGGCACGCCGGGGGCCTCGGTCAACTCCTGGTACAATTTGAGCTTATCGTCCACGGTCTGGCCTCCTTCGAGCGGGCTGCCGCGTCTGCTGCTGGCGCTGCCGCTTCGTCTTGGTCTAGTGAGTGCTAACCTGTCTTCTCGATTTTAGCTGGAATTTCCTTCAGAAAGTGAAAAGAAGCCCTGCCGCCCGGGCTTCTCCCCTCTTATTGTAACACGGCGAGCAGGCAGCTTTACAGTCTTTTCCACAACTCTGCGCCCTGTATGATGAGACGGCAGGCCTTAACGGACCCCTGGGCGGGGGTAACGCCGGGGGCGCGCTGATACCGGGCAGGTGCCCAACCCGATCCAAGGAAGGGGAAGTCGAGGTGAACATCCTGGTCCTGGGCGGAACGCAGCTGACCGGGCTGCACCTGGTCCCGCGGCTCCTGCAGGAGG
>CALMNP010000409.1 GCA_937868875.1 uncultured Bacillota bacterium
GGCTCATGTACTACGGCTATGATGGCCTGGGCAGCGTGACCGACCTGACGGACCGCACCGGCGATGTGGCGATGAAGTACCGGTACGACGCCTTTGGCGGCCTGTTCACGGGCATCACGTCGCCGTACAACACGGTGGGCTACACGGGCAAGAGCTACGACCCGAAGGCCAGCCTACTGGAGTTCTACGCGCGTTGGTACGATCCGTCGGTGGGTCGATTCACCACGCAGGACAGCTACCTGGGCACGTTAATGGCGCCAGCCAGCCAGCACAGGTATGCGTATGCCCTGAACAATCCGGTCACAAAGGTGGACCGATGGGGGTACGAGGTGCCGAGCGACCCCGAAGGAAGCAGCCAAGTCTGGTACGGGCCCTACACCAGAACCAGCACAGAAACAGATTCCTGGACGGTTTCCAGTACTGAAGACGCGATAGTAGGCGACTACTACGTTACGTACAACGTGGTAACCCGGTACACCGTGACGTATTCAGTCGTCACGAGCTATATGAAGAGCAACTGGGGCAACATCGATGAACTGTGGACACACCGCTATGAAGTCAGCAGGAGCGAAACGACAACCAGGACGGTTGCGTCTAGGGTGTGGATCGGCGACGACCCGGCTCCGCCCACAGGCGATGACCCGAGCGATCCGGAGGACCCTGGGGACCCCGGTGATCCCAGTGATCCGGGGCAGGACCCGTCGCCTCCCGGTGGAGGAGGCGGTGGCGGGACACCACGGCAGCCAACGCCGGAGGAACTCGCCGAACTGAACCGGCTAGTCGCTCTCGCGTTTGGACCAGTGCCGGCAGATGAAGATCCCGCAATCCGGCTCGTCCAGATTCAGCGGTTCTTTCAGAAGTATGGGCAGAGTGCGGAGTGTACCTATGAAAGTCCTTATGGCTGCGGGCAGGCGGTAGTGGACTTTACTCGATGGGAACTGACATCACAGCGCCTTGATCCCCCGGGCAACTACTGGAATGTAGTGAACACAGCGATGACGCAGGATATGCTGAATGCCGAAAATGCATATCTTACGCAGTTACCCGATACGGGAAGTAGAACAGGCGATTTGTGGCTGGACTTTATTCACCGCGCAAGTCCAGAGACCTTCTGGGCAGCGCACTCAGCTTCTCTACAGGAAGCGCATAACTCAGCGGCTGCGCAAGAGGCACTCCAGAGAGAGACCACAAAGGAGCAGTGGTTCATCAATAACGTTGTGGTGCCGGCGGCCTTGACTGTCGGACCCGAGGCTATGGAACACGAAGCACCAAGACTTCTGTGGGACCCCAGTGGACCGGGCGTACGATACTGGGTGAAGAATGTCTACAGCCATGTTGAATATGAACCGCCAGGAGGTGACGTAGAAAGATGAAGCGCCTGTTCTCCTTGGTCTTGTTTATACTCGGAACTGCAGGCCTTGTTGCATGTACTGCGCATCCGACAGAACAGCAGATGGGTGTGACGATATTGGGTAGCGGCGGGTACTATGAGAGTCCGGTCTGGGCTCCTGATGGAATGAGCATTGCGGTTGCCCACAGTGATGAAAATGGCAAGACCCAAATCGAAGTCCTTGACAACAGGGGAAAGCAGATTTATGCAGTGCCGAGAACATCGGGGATTCTTACCAGCCCTGGCTGGAAGGGAACGCAAGTCCTTTTCCTCGAAAGTGCCGCAAGTCCTGTTTACTTGAGGCTGTCCACGGTGAGTGATGTCGAGACGCTTGCTGACGTCTCAGGCACTGCCCTAGCGTCTTGGTCTCAAGACGGTCGCTGGGGGGTGCTTCTGCAAGGTGGCGACGGGGGTCCCTCTAGGTTGCGGCTTCTCGATACGTCCACTCTCAAATCGAGGGTGCTAGGGTTCGATAAGGCGCCATTCCGTTTTCGTTTGAGTCCCTCCGGGCGATTCCTGGCGTTCGTCCGGCAGGACAGTACGGGGGGGACCTTGGCCGTTCAAGACTTGGAGAGCGGGGACGTACAAGACTTGTGGCATGTGCCGTATTCTGAAGCCGTCTTGGGTGACATTACTTGGGCTCCGAATGAGAAATGGGTAGGTGTCCGCCGCGGAAGGGGAGAGAAGAACAACGGGTTTTACGTGTTACCCCGGCAGGGCTCGGCAGAACCGCGACTGCTAACGCCTATCGACATGGTGAGTCCCGATTGGTCACCCGATGGAAAACATATCGTATACACAACAGTAGGATCGCCAGGCGCCAACGAGTTGCGCCTGCTTACGGTCGACATCGAACTCTTAAAAGTGTTAGCTGGCAACTAGGTTCTAGCTTTGGTGTGACGCCTTACGGAAGCCCATATCCGTGACGGCACGCTGTCGTCGTGCGGTCCGTAGCGACGGGGTTCCACGGTACCCCGGCGACGAACGTGGTGCGGTACTACAAGGCTTAGACACAGTAGCGCTGGCTTCTCTCAAGCAAACAAGGGCAGGCCGGCCACTTCGTAACCCGACCGACTGCACCTGTGCGTCCACCCACCTCGACAAAAGGGACTCAAGCCGGGTCCCTTTTTTTACACGGGTTACGAAGATCACCGCTCACGCCGACGACGAGGCCGGCAACCTGACCAGCAAGATCGATGAGACCGGCACTGTACAGTACGAGTACAGCCCCGCCGGTAAGATGAGCCGCGTGGCGTACGAAGACGGCACCAACGTGCGCTTTGAGTACGACGGCCTGGGCCGCAAGGTCCGCCGTCTGGAGACCTACTGGCAGGAGAAAGGGCAGGGCAAGGGCCCCTCGGCGACCGGCCTGGAGCATGGCCAGGGCTTCACCCAGGGACAGCGCAACGGTGCCAATAAGGACAAGACCAACAATGGCAACGGAAAGGGTAATGGCAAGGGCCAGGCTGAGAATCCCCTGAAGCTGCGGGAAGAGGACACGGCCT
>CALMNP010000410.1 GCA_937868875.1 uncultured Bacillota bacterium
CGAGGGCGGAGTCAGGGTAGATGAAGCGGTACGTGATGCCGCCGCGGCCGGCCAGAGCCGGGACCGCCTCTGAGGGGGCGCGTCACACCACAAGCGGCACACGTTCACCGTACAGCCGAAAGCCTTATACCAAACCCGGCCGGGGACACCGGCCGGGTCTTTCGTTCGCGTCCTTGCTACCATTCTCCTATGGGCTTGTTGTCTTACGGCGAGGCGCGAAGCCAGTCTATGATGGACTACACGTAAACTGGTAGGTGTCGTTGGAGGCTAATTACCTCACGAGCCGCATAGGTATGAAGCACCGAATGTTGGCGAAAACTGCCAGAAGAGCCGAATCAACTGTTTATACATATTTACAATCCATTATTTGGTCTTGGCTTCGGGGGGGTTGTCCCTTATACTATGAGTACAGTAGGCGGTGGAAAGGAGGGGCGGCTTGTGACCACCATTCTCGAGGTCCTAAAGCAGACGGAACTGAAGCCAGAACAGTTAAAGGCGCTTGGGCTTCCACCTGAGTGGCAAGACAAGTTGCCGCTCGACTTTCTTCAGACCGTAGAGAAGCTCATCGAGAAGAACAGAGAAGCCCTTAAGGAACTGATGAAGTATTAAAGCCATCACGTACTTGACGGCGGATCAGGTTTGGCTGGTACACGTTATGATCCTCCTGGAGGAAGCCCTGCAGGATGAGCCAAGGCCGCAGAGTATTGAGAGCTTACGAGCCTTTATCTACCGGGATTCCCGGCGCATGAGGGCAGAGCTACTCGACTCTGCGGTTTTTGTTCCGCAGCAACCCTACCATAAGAACTACTGGCAACAAGCGGCTTCCTTCTTCCGTTCGCTAGTAAAGAACCATGCCTTCTTTGACGGGAACAAACGAACCGCCCTTATTGCTCTCCAGACATTCCTAAACCTTAATGGTTGGGAGCTTGAGACAAATCAGAAACAGCTTGTCAGGTTCACGATAGAAGTGGCCCGTGGCAAGCGAATGTGGTCGATCGAAAGCTGGCTTCGTCGCCATGGTCGACCCACAGGAGTTCCTGAGAGTGGAGTACAAACGCGCACCGTCCTAGACCATTTGAACGGCATCGTCGATAGGCTTGGGATCCGAAGGCCCTTTCAATCGGGAAAGGGCCTTGACGACTAATGCGTCTTAGCTTGTTCAGCGTTTTGGAAGAAACCGCTACCCAACGGCTAGTCGCGTGACACTGTTGTGAGGTGCCCCGTTGCTTTCGGCACGGCCACAGCCAGCGCCTGCTCCAGGTCGGCGATGATGTCCTCCACATCCTCCAGGCCGACGCTGATGCGCACCAGCCCGTCGGTGATGCCCATCATCGCCCGCTTCTCCTCCGGCACCGGCGAGTGGGTCATAGAGGCGGGGTGCTGGATGAGGGTGTCGGGATCGCCCAGGCTGACGGCCACGTGGCAGAGCTTCACGGCGTTCATCAGCCGCCGGCCGGCGTCCACGCCGCCTTTCAACTCGAACGACAGGATGCCGCCGAAGCCGTCCATCTGGGTCCTGGCCAGTTCGTGCTGGGGGAAGCTCTTCAGGCCGGTGTAGTAGACGCGGGCCACGGCCGGGTGCTGTTCCAGGAACTCCGCCACCTTCTGGGCGTTGGCCGAGTGGCGGTCCATCCGCACATGCAGGGTCTTCAGACCGCGCAGCAGCAACCAGGCGTCAAAGGGCGAGATGACTCCGCCCACGTTCTTCAGGGTGGTCATTCGG
>CALMNP010000411.1 GCA_937868875.1 uncultured Bacillota bacterium
TGCCCGCCGGCGCCACCATCATCAAGCATGGCGACTCGACCTCGTTCTCCGCCCTGAAGATGGGCGACCGGGTCATGGTGGCCGGGACCATCTCCGCTGGGACCTACACGGCGCAGACCATCGTGGTGACGTTTACGGACGTGCAGTAGGTCGGGCCGTAGGCACCGGAAACAACCACGCAACGCGAACTGGGGAGGCATCGCAGGATGCCTCCCCAGCCTTTTTTTGCCGGTCCTGTTGTTCCTTTCACACGCGGGGCAGCACCCGCACCCCGACAAAGAGGGACGCAACCTGCCCATCTTCAGCGCGCAGGAAGACGAAGGGCGTCTCCCCGTCGAGCCAGACGAAAGCATCGGGTCCGTAGGGCCGAACCTCGAACCGCGTGCCGTCCAGGGTGATGGCCAGTCGACCGTCCTCCAGGGCAACGGAGGCCGAGTCTCCCTCGCCGGACCGGTACTCGCCCGGATAAACGGCCAGTGCGGCAGCGTCCAGGGGGTAATCCGGAAACTGCCTGGATAGGGCCTTGGGGGGCAGCCCAACCGCTGCCTCCACTGCGGAGAACCCGACTTTCTCGCTGACGAACCCGTTCAGGTTGGCCAGGGTCACCACAGTCAGGTTCTGCTCAGGAACCACCGCCACGTGGCTGGCGACCCCCTTGATGGACCCGCCGTGGTGAACGACCGTGAAGCCCTGTAGGGGGGGCTCCATCATCAGCCCGTAGCCGTAATAGCCGCCTGTGGGGGTCTGCACATGGGGCGTCATCATCTGGTGAACGCCTTCCTCGGAGACGATTCGCAGGCCATCCGCGAGGCCGCCCGTCTGGTAGACCTCCAGGTACCGAAGAAGGTCCTGGGCGGACGACTTGAGCGAGCCATTGGTATAGATCCCGGCGACGTCCCACCAGACCGGGGCGTGGAAGACGTCCTTGTGCCCATCCTTGATCTCCGGGGCGTAAAGCTCGGCCACCTCGGGGAAATGGTTCAGGTCCGTGGCCAGGAAGGTACTGCGCGTCATGCCAATGGGGTTCAGGATGTTAGCCTGGGCGTAGGAGAGGAAGTCCTGGTCGGAGGCCCGCTCGATGACCCCCTGGAGAAGGGCGAAGCCCTCATTGGAGTAGTTGAAGTGCGCCCCCGGCGGACCGAGCA
>CALMNP010000412.1 GCA_937868875.1 uncultured Bacillota bacterium
CGGCACCACGCCCTCGATGACGTGCAGCTTCTCCCGCCCGCCGGGGGCCGTGCCGCCCCCCGCCCTGGAGGTACTAAGCCGCGGAATCGACTTCAGCAGGCCCTCGGTATACGGGTGCAGGGGCTTCTGGAAGAGCGAGATGACGTCCGCCTCCTCCACCACCTTGCCCGCGTACATCACCACCACCCGCTCGCACATCTCCGCCACGACCCCCAGGTCATGGGTGATGAGCATGATGGCCATCCCCAGCTCTCGCTTCAGCTTCTTCATCAGCTCCAGGATCTGGGCCTGAATGGTCACGTCCAGGGCCGTGGTCGGCTCGTCCGCAATCAGCAGCCGGGGCTCGCAGGACAGGGCCATGGCGATCATGGCCCGCTGCCGCATGCCGCCCGACATCTGGTGCGGGTACTCGTGCACCCGCTTCTCCGGCGCCGGGATGCCCACCAGCCGCAGCATCTCCACCGTCCGCTCCATCGCTTCCTGGCGCGACTTGCCCTGGTGAAGCTGGATGGCCTCGGCGATCTGATCCCCCACGGTGAAGACCGGATTGAGGGACGTCATGGGCTCCTGGAAGATCATCGAGATGTCGTTGCCCCGAATGCGCCGCATGTCAGCCTCGGACTTCTTCAGGAGGTCCTGGCCCTCAAAGAGGATGCGCCCTCCCTTGAACAGGCCCGGCGGCGTCGGAATCAGCCGCATGATGGACAGAGAGGTGACGCTCTTGCCGCAGCCGGACTCGCCGACCACGCCCAGCGTCTCCCCCTTCTCCAGCCCGAAACTGACGCCGTCCACGGCCGGCACCAGACCGTCCTCGGTGCGGAAGTAGGTCTTCAGGTCCTCAATTTCTAGTAGTTGTCCCACGTCCCGGCCCCCTTCGCTGCTGCATCACTTCATCTGACGACGAAACTTGGCAAGTAGCGTTCGTCACGGACGCCCCGAATCCCTGCCGGGGGCGTCCGTGCTTCTCCCAGAGCTGTTTCGGGGTGCCGTTACTTAATGTACGGAGCGACGATCAGGGCCATCAGCGCCATGTCGTAAAGGATCAGGGGCGCCAGGGAGGCGGCAACGGGCGCCTGCAGGAACCGACGATTCTTCCGCAGCAGCTCCAGCGAGGCGGCGACCAGCGACCCCACCGCCACCCAGCTTACGTGGGCGGCCATGAAGACGGGCATCCTGGCGACCACCGGCGGCGTGAGCAGCAAGGAGTTGGCCATGAAGACCTTGAGCGCCAGGTAGAACACGATGCCGACCACGTTAAGAACCAGGCCGTTCCGCTCCGCCCAGTTGAGGGCCAGCAGGTAGGCAGCAGCAATCAGCATCATGGTTGGAAAGACCCAGGCCAGCGAGATCAAGGCCGGGACGTAGGCGTAGCCGATGTTCACCACGGTGTTGCCGACGGCGTCCATCCAGTCGGACAAACGTACCCGGCCCATCGCCTTTCTGAATGACTCGGCGGTCCCGCCCACCAACAGGCTGGCGGAATTGCCCCGCGGCTGAACCCAGGCGAGCCAGCGGTCCTGTCCGCTCCGCGTCATGAGGGGCTGCAGGGTCATGCTGGTGGACGGGCCCGCCAGTTGTTGGCTGACCAGTTTACCGTCCTGGAAGGTCAGTTCCAGCGTCTCAACGACCCGGTCCCTGCCCGAGCCCAGGGTCGCGGGCGCGGCGGTCACCAACTGGCCGGCCTGGCCCGGAGCGGGAACCACTCCGGATAGTCCGGAAATGGGCCGCCCAAAGTTGGGCAAGGCAGACAGGCCGACCGGTTCGAGCGACTGGGCCGGCGGCCGCTCCACGGGCCAGGTCACATAGCTGGAAAGGGTGGAACGCTCGCCCCGGTCGTTGCGCTGCACGTCCCAAAAGACGTAGGCGTTATGGGAATCCAGGCCCAGACTCAGGTGCGACAGCCCTTCCTTCAGGGGCTGCAGTCCGGAGGTCGCGACCTCGTGGGCGACCAGCCTGGGCTGACCGCCCTCGAGGAGGCGGCCCTGGGTGTCCGGCTGAAGCAGGAGTATGTGGACTGGGGCCTCACCAACCCTGTCCTCTTCGCTTGCGGCCAGGCCGTAAAGGGTACCGTCCCGGGCACTTTGCAGGTCCACGCCGAGGCCGCCCCGGAGTGTCAAAGGCAAGGCGGCAGCCGTCCAATCGCCCGTCTGGCTGAGCCCGTAGAGGGCCACCTGGTCGGCGGTCATTGCCAGCACGTACGGGGCGCTCGGGCTGCCCCCCGCAGCAACCGCATAGTCTTTGACGCCGGTGACCATATCCCGCGGCGCCGCCTTGACCGTGCCATCTGGAGCCACGGCTGCGGCCCGAAGAGTATGGGTGGAGAAGTCCTCCCAGAACATGTACACGGCATCGCCGGAGAGCACGGCCTTAACTCCGGCGGGGCTGACCTCGGAGGAAAAGAGGGCAACAGGCCCCGTCACAGTGCCGTCAGGGGCCACGTTAAAGAGGTGGAACCCTTGATGGGTGGCCCATATGATCACGAGGCGGCCGTCGGCCAGAGCCACCTGGGTGAAGGAGCCATTGGCAGGAGCGCTCGCCAGGGTCAGGGGGCGGCTCCACGCTGCACTGGGGGGAGTTATAACCCGAACCATCTCCCCCTGCCCCTGGAACACCAGGACGGCCGCCAGCAGGAGGACAAGAAGCCAGGGCAGGCGCACCCGAGCCTTGCGGGGCGCAGGGGCTGCCGATATGCTCACAGACGACATGGGTATCCTCCTTGCGAAAACAGCCTTAGAGCACAGAGCTCCAAGGCTGCTTTCAATGCCGGGGTTAGAAGCCCTCTTACACCACGTGGCAGGCCACAAAGTGGCCGGGCGAAACCTCGCGCCACTCCGGGTCCACTTCGGCGCAGATGGACTGCGCCAGGCGGCAGCGGGTGCGGAAGCGGCAGCCCTTGCCGGGGTTGACCGGGCTGGGCACGTCACCCTCCAGCACGATGCGCTGGCGGCTTCTTTCGATCTTGGGGTCGGCGATCGGAATGGCGGAGAGCAAGGCCTGGGTGTAGGGGTGAAGGGGCTCGCGATAGAGTTCCGCGGACCTGGCGTACTCCACCAGCTTGCCCAGGTACATCACGCCGACGCGGTCGGAGATGTACTTGACCATGGACAGGTCATGGGCGATGAACAGGTAGGTCAGGCCGCGCTGGTCCTGAAGGCGGCGCAGCAGGTTGACCACCTGCGCCTGAATGGAGACGTCCAGGGCGGAGATGGGCTCGTCGGCGATGATGAAGTTCGGGTCCACCGCCAGGGACCGGGCCACGCCGATACGCTGGCGCTGGCCGCCGGAGAACTCATGCGGGTAGCGCAGGGCGTGCTCAGCGTTCAGACCCACGATGTTGAGCAGCTCATGCACCCGCTCCAGACGCTCCTTGCCCCGGGCCAGGTCGTGGATGTCCAGTGGCTCGCCCACAATGTCGCCGACGGTCATGCGGGGATTCAGCGACGCGTAGGGGTCCTGGAAGATCATCTGCATCTTCCGGTTGAACGCCTTGCGCGCCGCGCCTTCCAGCTTTGTTACATCCTCACCGTCGAAGAAGACCTTACCGCCGGTTGGCTCGTACAGGCGAATGATGGTCCGACCGGTGGTGGACTTGCCGCAGCCGGACTCGCCCACCAGACCCATGGTCTCGCCGCGCTTGATGGTGAAGGACACATCGTCCACGGCCTTGAGGGTCAGGCCGCGGCCGACGGTGAAAAACTTCTTCAGGCCCTGTACGCTCAGGATCACGTCGTCCTGACCAGCGTTCTGCTGGGGCACCTGCGTTGCTGCGCTAGCCACGGAGAGACACCTCCCTGTCTGCCTTGGGGGCGAGGCTGTGCTGCAGCCAACAGGCCACCTTATGGTCGCCCTCGATGTCGGTGTAGTCGGGCTGGATCTCGGTGCATATCTTCATGGCGTACGGGCAGCGGGCCGCGAACGCGCAGCCCTTGGGAGGGGCAATCAGGTCAGGCGGGGTGCCGGGAATGGAGATGAGGTCGTACTCCTCGTCCACGTTCAGGCGCGGCATGGACCTCATCAACCCCCAGGTGTAGGGGTGTTGGGGGTTGTAATAGATCTGATCCAAGGTGCCGATCTCGACCACCTTGCCGGCGTACATGACCACCACGCGGCTGGCCATGCCGGCCACGACGCCCAGGTCGTGGGTGATCAGGATGATGGACGTCCCCAGCTTCTTCTGCAGGTCCTTCATCAGGTCCAGAATCTGGGCCTGGATGGTCACGTCCAGGGCGGTGGTGGGCTCGTCGGCAATCAGGAGCTTAGGCCGGCAGGCCAGAGCGATGGCGATCATGGCACGCTGCCGCATGCCGCCGGAGAACTGGTGCGGATAGTTGTTAACCCGCTCCTCGGGCCGGGGGATACCGACCAGAGAGAGCATCTCCAGAACCCGCTCCTTGGCCTCCTTGGCGGACAGGCCCTGATGCTTGACCAGGCTCTCCGCGATCTGCTGGCCGATGGTCATGGTGGGGTTGAGCGAGGTCATGGGGTCCTGAAACACCATGCCCATCTCGCTGCCGCGCATGTACTCCATGTCGCGGTCGGAGATCTGGGTGACATCCTTGCCGTCAAAGAGAATCGAGCCGTTCTTGATCTCGCCCGGGGGTATGGGGATAAGGCGCATGATGGACTGGGCGGTAACGCTCTTGCCACAGCCGGATTCGCCCACGATGGCGATCGCTTCGCCCTTCATCAGGTCGAAGGACACGCCGCGGACCGCGTGAACCTCACCAGCGTATGTGTGAAAGGACACTTCCAGGTCCTTGACTTCCAGCAGCTTTTCCAAAGGCGGCACTTCCTTCCTGTTCCCGAATAGGGCTTACTTGCGCATGCGCGGGTCGAGGGCGTCCCGCAGGCCGTCGCCGAAGAGGTTGAAGGACAGCATGGTGAGGGCGATGGCGATCGACGGGAAGATGATGAACCAGGGCCAGATGCGCATGAACTGGTAGCCGTTGGCGGCCAGGGTTCCCCAGCTGGCGAAGGGCATTGGAACACCCAGGCCCACGAAGCTCAGGAAGGCTTCGGAGAAGATCACGGAGGGGATGTCCAGGGTGACCCAGACGATGATCGGGCCGATGACGTTGGGGAGCAGGTGTTTGGCCACGATGCGCCAGGTGTCTGCTCCCAGCACCTGTGCGGCCAGAACGAATTCCTGGTTCTTCAGTTGGAGGACCTGGCCGCGAACCAGACGGGCCACGCCGATCCAACCGAGAATAGTCAAAGCCAAAAGCAGTGGCATTACGGCCGAGAACAGATTGGCGCTGGTTGGCCGGAAGATCAGGCTGAGCAGGATGACCATGATCAGATACGGGATGCCGAAGAGGACCTCAATGATACGCATCATGACGTCGTCCACGGCGCCGCCGAGGTAGCCTGAGATGCCGCCGTAGACGATGCCGATCAGCAGGTCAACCAGAGCGGCGCTGATGCCGATGGTCAACGAAAGCCGCGCACCGGTCCAGAGGCGCACCCAGAGGTCACGGCCCAGGTCGTCTGTGCCGATCCAGTGAAGGCCGCCCGGCGGCCGGCTGATCTCCTGCAGGTTCTGGTCGCTATAGACGTAAAGGTTGCCCGGCCACCATTGGGGCAGGAAGCTGGCCCGGGCGGGGAAGACCATCGCTGCGATGATGATGACCACCAGCACCAGCATGCCGGCCATGGCCGTCTTGTTCCGCTTGAGGCGAATCCAGGCGTCCTGCCAGTAGGTCAGGGCCGGCCGGCTGATGGTTTCCGCCTGTTCGCGATCGAACTGAACGGGCTGGAACAACTCACGGTTGATCTCAGGTGCGGCCATGCTAATCCCTCCCCCCGGCCAGACGGATGCGCGGATCGACGAAGCCATAAAGGACATCTACCAGCAATATAGCGACGATCAGGAGGGCCGAGTAGAAGATCGTGGTCCCCATGATCAGCGTGTAATCATTGTTATACACGGCCTGGATGAAGTACTTGCCCAGGCCGGGGATGCCGAAGACCTGCTCAATGACGAAGGAGCCGGTCACAATATTGACGATGAGTGGGCCAAGAACCGTAATCACCGGCAGTATGGCGTTGCGGATGATGTGGCGCCAGATGACCTCACGGCTGTTAAGGCCCTTGGCCTTGGCCGTGCGGATGTAGTCCTGGCCCACCACGTCCAGCACGCTGGCGCGCATCAGTCGAGCCATCGTGGCCACTACGAGGAGCCCCAATGAGAACGACGGCATGAGGGATTGCTGGAAGCTCCCCCAGCCGGCAGCAGGCAGTATCTGAAGCTTTGCCGCCAGGAGGTAGTCAAGCAGGGTGGCGATGATGAAGTTTGGCACCGAAACTCCGACGACGGCGATGACCATGGCTGTTCGGTCGAACCAGCCATCGTGATAGAAGGCTGCCAGGGTTCCCAGGCTGACCCCCATCAGCACGCCGAAGAGGATGGCGCGGACGCCCAGGTCAGCGGAGTAGGGGAAGCCGTCGCGGATCATGTCGTTGACGGTGCGCTGCTGGTACTTCAGGGAGTAGCCAAGGTTGCCGTGGGCCAGGTTGTTGAAATAAATGCCGTACTGCTCATACAGGGGCTTGTCGAGGCCATACTTGATCCGCATGTTCTGACGGATCTGCTCCGGAAGCTTCGGGTCCGTGAACGGGTCGCCGGGCAGTGCGTGCATGAGCAGGAAGGTTACGGTGATGATCACCCAGAGGGTAACCAACGCCTGCGCCAACCGGCGGGTCACATACCGAGCCATCAGGCTCCACCTCCATAGTCTGTAATGCAATATCTAAGAATCAGGGGGTGTCGTTGGCAGCACCCAGCCGGGCAGGGTGTGGAGGCGGCTGGCAGCCGCCTCCACTGTCGGGGCGGGGCTTTCACCCCGCCAGGGTTTCTCCCTGTCCATCCGGTCGGGTGCCTAGGCTCTAGTCGCTATCCGCCGGTAGCGGCACGCGCTGCGAGACTAGTGAGGCTCGACGGTGGTGAACTTGAACTCGTAGTCCGAACCCACCGCGAAGTGCTGGATACCCTTGACGTAAGGCCGCTCGATGTAGTTCCAGGCGGGATGGAAGACGGGGGCGATGGGAAGTTCCTGGAGCAGGATCTTCTCCGCCTTCTGCATGTCATCCATGCGACGGGCCTGGTCGCCGCTAGCCTTGGCATCGTCAACATACTTGTCATATTCGGTGTTGTTGTAGAACGCGGAGTTGTTGCCCGGGTTGTCGGCCGGAGCGGTGCGCCACATGTCGATGAAGGTCATGGGGTCGTTGTAGTCAGCGCCCCAGCCGGCGAACACGATCTGGTACTGGCCCTTGGTCATGCGGTCCAGGCGGACCTTGAAGGCCACCGTCTCGATGTTCACGTCGACGCCCAGGTTCTGCTTCCACATCTCCTGGACGGCCACGGCCCACTTCTTGGCCCGCTCGGAGTCGCCGGACAGGAAGCTGATCTGCGGCGCCTTGGTCAGGCCCAGCTCCTTCAGGCCGGCTTCCAGGGCGGCCTTGGCGGCAGCCGTGTCGGCCTTCGGGTTGAGGATGTTACCCACCAGGTCGTGGAAGGGGCCCTTCTCACCGGCGATGGTCGGCGGGGTGTAGGCCAGAGCCGGGATGGAGCCATTCGCCAGGACCTTATCCACAAAGGTCTGCCGGTCGATGGCCAGCGAGAAGGCCTTGCGCATGTTGGCGTTCTTGAAGATGGGGTCCTTGGTGTTGAACTCGATGTACCAGGTGGTGGACTGCGCGCGGGTCTGGACAACACCCTTGGACTTGTACTGCTCGAGGAACTCAGCAGGGACGTTGATCATGTCAAGCTCGCCGGCCTCGTACATGTTGACCGGGGTGTTGATGTCCTTGATCATGGCCGTTTCCATGCCGTCCAGCTTCACGTT
>CALMNP010000413.1 GCA_937868875.1 uncultured Bacillota bacterium
AAGGGCGAGGTCCTGTTCGGCAACGTGGACACCTGGCTGATGTGGAAGCTGTCCGGCGGCAAGGTTCACACCACCGACTACTCCAACGCCAGCCGTACCATGATCTTCAACATCCACACCCTGGACTGGGATGACGAGATCCTGAACGAGATGGGCATCCCGCGGGCGATGCTGCCGAAGGCCATGCCCTCCAGCGCGGTCTACGGCCACACGGACGCGGCTGTGTTCGGCGGCGAGGTCCCGTTGGCGGGCGACGCCGGCGACCAGCAGGCGGCTCTGTTCGGGCAGGCCTGTTTCAAGCCCGGCATGGCCAAGAACACCTACGGCACCGGCTGCTTCATGCTGATGAACACCGGTGAAAAGGCTGTCCCGTCCAACAACGGCCTCCTGACCACCATCGCCTGGGGCCTGAACGGCAAGGTGGAGTACGCCCTGGAGGGTTCCATCTTCATCACCGGCGCCGCCATTCAGTGGCTGCGCGACGAGCTGAAGGTCATCGAGAAGGCGTCCGACTCCGAAGCCGTTGCCACGTCCATTCCGGACAGCTCCGGCGTCTACGTGGTCCCGGCCTTCGTCGGCCTGGGCGCCCCCTATTGGGATCAGTGGGCCCGCGGCACCATCGTCGGCCTCACGCGCGGCTCCGGCCGGGCGCACATCGTCCGTGCCACCCTGGAGTCCATCGCCTACCAGACCCGCGACGTCCTGTCGGCCATGCAGTCCGATTCGGGCATCAACCTGCAGGCCCTCAAGGTTGACGGCGGCGCGGTGGGCAACAACTTCCTGATGCAGTTCCAGTCCGACATCCTGGGCGTGCCGGTGGACCGCCCGGTGGTCACGGAGACCACCGCCCTGGGCGCCGCCTACCTGGCCGGCCTGGCCGTCGGGTTCTGGAAGGACCAGGAGGAGATTGCCGTCAAGTGGGCGTCCGACCATCGCTACACCCCGTCCATGCCCGAGACCCAGCGCGCCGGCCTGTACCGCGGCTGGAAGCGTGCCGTGGAGCGGGCCCGGGCCTGGGAAGAGGCGCCCAGCGAGGCGGAAGCGGCCGAAGTGGCGGCCACGAAGAAGAACTAGGAGCAGGAGCCTGATGGGCGCGGGGTCGGGCCGGGGGCTGACCCCGACCGGCATTCGCGCCCTTTTCCCTCAAAGAGGAGGCCTGTGCCCCGCGTCGGGGTCGACACCGATATCGACGTGCGACTCATCCAGTCGACGCCAGGAAGGGGACTGGTCCAAGTGGTTGGCTCGTCCCATCTGGAAAGCATCATCGTCATGGGCGCCGGCTCCACCGGCGCCGCCATCGCCCACGACCTGGCCCTGCGCGGCTACCTGGTCACGCTGGTGGAGCGGGGAGAAATCGCTTCCGGCACCACCGGCCGCAACCACGCCCTGCTGCACAGCGGCGGCCGCTACGCCGTCAAGGACCCCGAGGCGGCCCAGGAGTGCATGCGGGAGAACCAGATCCTTCGGCGCATCTGCCCCGGCGTGATCGAGCAGGTGGGCGGGCTCTTCGTGGCCATCGACGAGGAGGATGAGGCCTACCTGGTCTCCTTCCTGGTGGGCTGCGCCGAGTCCGGGATTCCCACCGAGGTGATCGGCCGCGAGGAGGCCCTGCGCCTGGAGCCGGAGCTGAACCCGGCGGTGCGCCTGGCGGTCAAGGTGCCGGACGGCGTCTTTGATCCCTTCCGGCTGGTGGCCTCGTTCGTGGCCACGGCCCAGGCGAACGGGGTGCGGGTGCTGCCCTTCTGCCGGGTGGTCGGGTTCGTCCAGGACGGCAGGGGGGTTTCCGGCGTGCGGGTGGTCAGCGACATCCGCGGCAGCGCCATGGAACTGAAGGCGGACCTGGTCATCAACGCCACCGGCCCCTGGGGGGGCAAGGTGGCGGAGATGGCGGGGGCGCGCGTGCCGGTCATGCCCAGCGCCGGGGTCATGGTGGCCCTGGACCGGCGGCTCAGCCGCAGGGTGGTCAACCGGCTGCGCAAGCCGGGCGACGGCGACATCATCGTGCCCCAGCGGGCCACCTCGCTCATCGGCACCACCTCCTGGACCGTGGACGAGCTGGAGCCCGTGCCGGTGCCCAGGGACCACATCATCAGGATGGTGGAGGAGGGCGCCAGGCTGATTCCGGCGGCCAGGCACACGCCCATCAAGGCCTCCTTCTCCTCGGCCCGACCGCTGATCAGTGGCAACCTGGAGAGCGACGGCCGCGAGGTGTCACGGGGATTCCAGACCTTCGATCACGGCGCCCGGGACGGTATTCCGGGGCTGGTCAGCGTCTCCGGCGGCAAGACCACCACCTCCCGCGCCATGGCGGAGCACGTGGGCAACCTGATCGGCCGCCTCACCGGCCGCGACATCCCCTGCCGTACGGCCGAGGTTCCCCTGGCCCCCTACTATCAGTATCGCCTGCTGGGAGGCCTGCCTGAGGCCCGACGGGAGGCGGTGGCGCCATGACGAAACAGGCATGGAAGCCCGGCGCCCCGGCTCTGGAGACTCTTTCGTTCACCGTGCGGCTTCGCCGCGGCGGCCCCTGGCGGCCGTTACGGCACCGTTGGCAGAACTTCGCCGTGACCGTGCCCGCCGACTACACGGTGGTGGAGCTGCTGGAGTCCATCAAGGGGCACCAGGACCCCAGCCTGGCCTTCCGCCACTCCTGCCACCACGGGTCTTGCGGCACCTGCGCCATGAAGGTGAACGGCCTGGAGCGGCTGACCTGCGTCACCACCGTCGCCGACGTGGTGAAGGAAGGGGGACACCTGGAGGTTGAGCCCCTCGGCCACCTGCCCTGGGTCTCCGACCTGGTGGCCGATGCGGCGCCCCTGTTTGACAACCTGGAGGCCCTCGGCCCCGGCCACGTGCGAATGAACGGCATTTTCGCCGGCTGCATCGAGTGTGGCGCCTGCATCTCCGCCTGCCCCATCGGCGGGCCGCGCAGCGGCTACGTGGGGCCGGCGCCTCTGGCGGCGGCGCGCGACGCCCTGGTCACGGGTCAGGCGCCGGGCCTGGGATGGGGCTTGCTGTTGGAGCGCGTGGACGGCAACCACGGGGTCTGGCAGTGCCACACGGCCTTTGAATGCAGCCGCGCCTGCCCGGCCGACGTGGACCCGGCCGGGGCCATCATCCAGTTGCGCCAACTGTTGGCCAGCGGTCAGGCCAAGTCCCTGGCGGGGCTGGCCATGTCCCGGGGGTCGGCCGCGATTGGTGCCCCGGCCGCGGGCCCGGCGCCGGCCGGTGGCGCCCCGCACGACCACAGGCCGCGTCGGGAAGGGGGCGAGGGCTGGTGATGCAGGAGCCGCTCCGTTCGGTGACGCAGAGCGAACTCCGCTACAGCCCCGACAGGGACCTGGGCAAGAGCCGCGGCGTCGGTTACTGGGCTTTCTACCTGCACCGGGCCAGCGGCCTGGTGCTCAGCCTCTACCTGCTGGCGCACCTGGGCTTCCTCAGCGCCCTCTACCGGGGGCCGGAGGCCTACAACGCCTTTGTGGCCATCGTTTCGCAGCGCGGCATGCTGTTCATGGACGTGCTGCTGGCGGCCGCCGCCATCTACCACGCCTTCAACGGCCTGCGCGTCAGCGCCGTGGGCTTCGGCCTGGGCGTGAAGCGGCAGCTCTTGTGGTTCTGGGTGGCCTTTGGGCTGGGGCTGGTTGCCCTGGCGGCCTTCTCCGTCCGCCTGCTGGGGGGTGGATGAGGTGCGGAACAAACTCTGGATCACCCAGGCCGTGTCGGGCATCATTCTGCTGGTTCTGCTGGGGCTGCACCTGTTCGCCAACCACACCGAGGGCGGGCTGCTGGACTACGCCGGCGTGCTGCGGCGGCTCAAGGACCCGGCCACGTTCGCCCTGGAGACCGCCTTTCTGGTGTTCGTGACCTACCACGCCCTGGTCGGGCTGCGCGCCATTCTGCTGGATTACTTCCAGGGGGAGCGGGCCGGACGCTATGTCACCGGCCTGACCAGCGTGGTGGGTGTTGTGGCCGTGGTGTACGGGGTCTGGCTTAGCGTCAGCCTGTACTTGCGATAGGCCGCCGGAGGATGGATGGGCGCGGCCGCGGGGCCGCGCAGAACCGGACTCATAGGAGAAGGGGGAGGTTTGTGTGAAGAAGCTCATCAACAACCCTGAAGTCGTGGTCGAGGAGATGCTGGCCGGTCTGGAGGCCGCTCACGGCAACCTGGTGCGCAAGGTGTCCGACGCCAACGTCATCGTCCGCAAGGGCAGCCCGGTGGCCGGAAAGGTGGCCCTGGTCTCGGGCGGCGGCAGCGGCCACGAACCCGCCCACGCCGGCTATGTCGGCGAGGGCATGCTGGATGCCGGCGTGGCCGGCGCCGTGTTCACGTCCCCCACGCCCGACGCGGTCTACGCCGCCATCAAGGCGGTGGATTCCGGCCAGGGCACCCTGCTGGTCATCAAGAACTATACCGGCGACATCATGAACTTCGAGATGGCCGGTGAGATGGCCCAGGCCGACGGCCTCCAGGTGGCCTCGGTGGTGGTCAACGACGATGTGGCCGTGGAGAACTCCACCTGGACGGCGGGCCGCCGCGGCATCGCCGGCACCATCTTTGTCCACAAGATCGCCGGGGCCGCCGCCGAGCGCGGCGACTCGCTGGAGGAAGTCAAGCGCATCGCCGAGAAGGTTGTGGCCAACGTCCGGTCCATGGGCATGGCCCTGACTCCCTGCACCGTTCCCGCCGCGGGCAAGCCCAACTTCACCCTGGCCGAGAACGAGATGGAGATCGGCATGGGCATCCACGGCGAGCCGGGAACCCACCGCGACGAGATCCGCCCCGCCAAGGACGTGGTGCAGCACCTGATGGGCAAGATCCTGCCTGACGTGCCCTACGTCAAGGGCGACGAGGTTGCGGTGATGATCAACGGCCTGGGCGGCACGCCGCTCATGGAGCTGTACATCCTCAACCAGGAAGTCCGTGCTATTCTGGAGGAGGAGGGCATCCACACCTACCGCACCTACGTGGGCGAGTACATGACCTCCCTGGAGATGGCGGGCGCCTCCATCACCCTGTTGAAGCTCGATCCCGAGCTGAAGGGTCTGCTGGACGCTCCGGCCAACACCCCGGCGTTCCACCAGAGGTGAGCAGCACCTTCCACTTACGGAGAGGCGGTCTGCCGGCCGCCTCTCCGTAGGCATTTACGCGCCACGGCAGGCGCGGCTATCAAAGGAGGCACCACTATGAACACCGCCCGACTGACGGAACTCATCCTCAACCTCGGCCAGGTGATCGAACAGAACCGCGACTACCTCACCGACCTGGACCGGGCCATCGGCGACGCTGACCATGGGATCAACATGACCAAGGGCTTCCGCGCCGTGGCTGACAAGCTGCAGGCGGTGGCGCCGGCGGACCCGGCCGCAGCCATGAAGACCGTGGGCATGACCCTGATATCCACCGTCGGCGGCGCCTCCGGCCCGCTCTACGGCACGGCGTTCCTGCGCGCCGCGGCGGCGGTGGCGGGCAAGGCGGACCTGGGCCGGGACGACCTGCTGACCGTCGTCGAGGCGGCTCTGGGAGGCATCAAGGAGCGGGGCAAGGCCGAGCTGGGTGACAAGACCATCGTCGACGCCCTCCAGCCCGCGGCCGAAGCCATTCGCACCGGGCTGCAGAGCGGCGCGCCCACGGCGGAGGTGGCCCGCCGGGCCGCCGCGGCCGCCCGGAAGGGCGCCGAAGGGACGAAGGAGTACGCCGCCCGAAAGGGCCGCGCCAGCTACCTGGGTGAGCGCAGCATCGGCCACCAGGACCCGGGGGCGACCTCCACCACACTCATGCTGGAGGCTTTGGCTTCCTTCCTGGAGGGCTGATGCCGGGTCTGCGGGCACGCTGACAGTACGCACAGGAGGGAACATCGCATGGCAGGCGGAAAGCGGATCGCCGTTCTGGCGGAGA
>CALMNP010000414.1 GCA_937868875.1 uncultured Bacillota bacterium
CAAGGAAGTGTCGCCTCAGAAGAAGCTGGTCACCATTCAGGGCAGTTTCGGGTCCGCCGCCACGCTCAAGGAGTTCGAGGGCGGCAAATCCCTGGCGCTCTACCTGGGCCCCGTAACGGTCAATCCCGCCACCATGGACCTCAACGCTCGAGAGATGGGGGGCATCCACCTCTCCGGCAACGGCGTCCTGCTCAGCTTCCGCGAGCTGCCGCGCTACCGCGTTGTGGCCAACGGTCCGGGCAGGGTGCAACTGGAACTGACCACCACCCTGGACGGCGTGCAGCTTCAGAAGTCAGACACTCGCCAGGCCCTGGTGTTCCAGGCGCACGGCTTCGTCACGCCTTCCGCCGCCTATGATGACGCGGCGGGTGTCATCCGCCTGCGCTTCCCCGGCACCTCCTACACAGGCAGCCAGCCCGCCGTCCAGTCCGACGTGGTCCAGAACGTGCAGGTCAGCAGCGACGACGCCGGGACCACCGTACAAATCGCCTCCACGGCGAAGGGCCGCTTCCTCATCCGCCGCGGCGTCAATCAGGTCACGCTGGAACTGCTCCCGGCCGGTCTGACCGGCAAGACCATCGTGGTTGACGCCGGACATGGGGGCTACGACCCCGGCGCCCTGGGCCTGACCGGACTGCAGGAGAAGGCCGTGAACCTGGACATCGCCCTGCGGGTTCAGAAGCTGCTGGAGCAGGCCGGCTCCCATGTCCTCATGACGCGCACGACGGACGTGGCGGGCGTGCCCGCCGACCAGCTGAACGCCGTCCCCAAGTCGGAGCGGCTGATCACGGACCTCACCGGACGCACCGACCTGGCTAATCAGAACAAGGCCGATTTGTTCATATCCGTGCACAACAATCTGGACCCCTCCGGCAGACAGTCCGGGACCGCCGTCTACTGGACGAACACCAACTTCAATGCGGACCGGAGCCTGGCGTTCGCGCAGCTCGCTCAGCGCAACCTGGTGAACGCCCTCGGCAGGCAGGACGACGGCACCAAGAACAACGACTTCTACGTCATCAAGTATACGGAGTCGCCTTCCGTGTTGCTGGAGATCCTGTTCCTGTCGGACCCGACGGAGGAGAGCATGCTGCGGAGCGACGGGGTCCTGCAAAACATCGCCCAGGCCGTTTTCCAGTCGGTCCAGCAGTACTATCAGTAAGCCGTCTGGCGTAAAATGGGTGGGATGGGGGCTGGAACCAGCCCCCATCCCTTTTTTGTGGCGGAACAGCCCGGCTCCAGCCCTTCCCGGGGCAGGAAGACCCGTCCAGGGCGTGGAATCCAGCAAAAAACACTCGGCAAAGGAGGGGCGGGATGGGTACACACAGCGGCGTGCGTTTACTCTGGAGGCGCATTTCCGTGGACAAGACGGTCATCGTGCTCCGGCTGACCGCCGTGCTCATCAATGCCTACTTTGCCTTCGGCAACGGCGCGGCGTCGTGGGTGTCGTTTGCCCTTACCGCCTCGGCCGGCGCACTCTACCTGAGCACCCTCCTGCTCGGGTCTTGGGTCCCCTACCGCACGCTCAACCTGGTGTTCATTCCCGTAGACCTCCTGCTGGTCACCGGCGGCATTCGACTCACGGGCGGACTGGCCAGCAGCACGTACCTGGTCTACTTCGTGGAGATTACCATTGCCGCCGTTTACGCCGGGTTTCGGGCCGCCTTCTTCATCAGCCTGGCTTCGGCCGTTCTCTACCTGGCGGTGCTCTGGCCGCAGGACACGCCCGGCCTGTTCTGGTGGGAGTACGGGTACAGGGCCGCCAACCTGCTGCTCATGGGACTCGGCGTAGGGTTCCTGGGGCATCACCTGCGCCAGCAGGTGCGGGCGCTCCAGACGCGGACGGAGGAGGCCGGCCGGTCGCTGGCCCGCGCCCGGGCGCTGTCGCGTCTGGCCCGCGAGGTCAACTCCGACCTGGAGCTGGACCGTGTTCTGGATACGGTTCTGGCCAGTGCCGCCGAGCTGCTGAGCGTACCCGCGGGCGTTGTTTCCCTCGTTGACCCGGACGGGCACCTCCGGCTGAAGGCGGTACACGGCCTCGACCCCAACCTGGCCGAGACCGCCGTCGGTCATCTGTCCCAGTGGTCTCAGCCCTATCAGACCCGGGTGCTGGGGGAGATGGACCTGGTGCCGGCCCTGGCCGGCCTGGGCCTGCGCGGCGCCCTGGAAGCGCCCATCGCCGTAGACGACGCCCTGGTGGGGACCCTACTGGTGCTGGACCGCTCCCCGCAGCGCCGTTTCACCGATGACGAACGCGAGGCTCTGGAAGCCATGGCCGGGCACGCCGGCGTGGCTCTGGCCAACGCCCGCCTCTATGACGACAGCCGCCGCCGGGCAGACTTCCTCGCCACGGTCAACAAGGTGGGACAGTCGCTTGCCTCTACCTTGAGGCCGGAGGAGCTTTACCCCACCATTTACCGTGAAGTCTCCTCGGTGATGCCGGTGGAGGCCTTCTTCATCGGCCTCTGGGAGGAAGAAGCAGGTCTCCTGCACGTCAAGTTCCACATGGACAACGAGGGCCGGAGGGCGCCCTATACACTGCACCTGGAACGCGGCCCCACGGTGGAGGCCATCCGCAGCCGCCTTCCGGTTTTGCTCGACCTGACGGACAATAACCTGAGCCAGGTCACGCTGGTGGGTGATGCCGTGCCGCCACGGTCCATCCTGGTAGTACCCCTGCTGGCGGGCGACCACGTCATTGGCGCCATGTCCGCCCAGTCCTACCAGGCGCGGGCTTACCACAACGAGCACGTGGAACTGCTCTCCACCATCGCCGGCCTGGCCGCGTCCGCCCTGGAGAACGCCCGCCTCTACCAGCGCACCCTGGAGCTCTCGCTCACGGACCCGCTCACCGGCCTGGGGAACGCACGATTCTTTCATCAGCAACTGGACCAGGAGCTGAAGCGGGCCATGCGGTACGGCCATCCTGTCAGCCTGCTGATGATTGACTCGGACAGCCTCAAATCCGTCAACGACCAGTACGGGCATGAGGCCGGCGACCAGCACATCCGGCAGTTGGCGCGCGTAGTCCAGGCATCGCTTCGGTCCACGGACCTTGCGGCTCGTTACGCCGGCGACGAGTTCATGGTGATTCTGCCGGAGACCACCCTGGAAGGCGCTGTTCAGTTGGCGGAGCGTATCCGACAGGGAGTGGAGCAGAGCGAACTCGCAGTGGGGAGCGGCCGCGTGCGCACCACAGTCAGCATCGGTGTCGCCTCCTTCCCCAGTCAGGCTGCGGGTTCGGACGACCTGATCCGCGTCGCCGACTCAGCGATGTACGTGGCCAAGCAGGGCGGCAAGAATCGGGTTGCGCCCGCCGGTCTCTGGCACTGATCAACCGACGGCCCCCCAATGGCGCGAGCGGCCCTGGCTCAGCCGGGCCGCTCGGTTTTTCGGCCGGCTCCTCTTGGATGCTGAAGTTTGCTCGTTTTCCCATGAAATCGTTTGAGAATGGGGAAACAACGACCAGGATGCGAGCGTATCACCAAGCGGAGGAGAGATACTATGTCCGTCGCCCGTTCGTGGGCGGGGCTTCCGGACGAAAAACTGGCAGAGTTAAGCGCCGCAGGCGACACCGACGCCTTTGCCGAACTCGTCCGGCGCTACCAGGACAGGCTTTACGGCCTCGCTTTACGGCTGACGGGCGACCGGCAGGAGGCAGAGGACGTGGCCCAGGAAGCGTTCATCAACATCTTCCGGGCCCTGGGCCGCTACCGCCGGGGGGAACGCTTTGCGCCCTGGGCCTATAAGATCACCTCCAACCTCTGCATCGATCATCTCCGCCGCAGGCGGGGTCAGGTCGTATCGCTGGACGCCCCGTCCGGAGCCGATGGCGAGGAGGATGAACAGCGCCCCATTCCGGATTGGTCCAGTTCACCGGAGAAGGTGGTACTGGAACAGGAGGGCGAACAGCAGGTGCTTCAAGCCATTGATGAGCTGCCGCCCAACTATCGTCTGGTGGTGCTTCTCCGCCATGTGGATGACATGACCTATGACGACATCGCGGCTGTAACAGGCCTGCCGCTGGGAACCGTAAAGAACCGGCTGTTCCGGGCCCGGGAGATGCTGCGGCGCAAGCTGTCGCACCTTCGTCAGGGGACGGCTGAGGCAAGGAGCGTATCCACATGAGCTGCGCGGACCTCATGGAGACGTTGCAGATGTACGTGGACGGCACGACGGACCCAGAGGAGTCCCGACGGGCCGAGGACCATCTCGCCGAATGTGAAGACTGCCGGCATCGCGTGGAAGGTTGGCGCCGAGTGGCCCGTGTGGTGGCGGGCCTCGAACCGGTCATGGCGCCGGAGGGCTTTGCCGACCGCGTGATGGAATCTATTCGTCGGGAAGCGGCGGTGCCGCGGCGCGTAGCCATTCATGACTCGCACGAGTCTCTGACGGTCTCCTGGACCTGGGCCGCTGCGGCGGGATTGATGATCGCCCTGGGCCTGGTACTGTGGCTGGGACCGGAGGGGTCTGCGGCCGCCAACGTCGCCCGCGGGCTGCTGCAGTTCCTGGCCTCGCTGCTCGGCCGCTGACCGCTGTCGCAGCTCAGGATCGTATACGGAATGGAAAATAACGCCAGCCCTGGGGGCTGGCGTCGTTTCTTTTCAAGGATGGCCCAGGGCCACTTGTATTTGCTTTATTTGAGGTCAGCGCCGTTGGGGATGCTAATTTTGACCCATGAAATTCCCGAAAGGACAGGTGACGGCCTATGGCAGACTCCACGCAGGGCGGCTCCAAGAAGCCCCTCGCCCCCGCCGGCGCAGGGTTTAACCTGGACCAGTTCAAGAACGAGGTCGCCAATGAGATTGGCATGAGCCTCGGCCGCCAGGGGACCTTTGGCCAGGGTGGGCAGAACACCGCCTACGGCTCTCAGGGTGGCACCTTCGGCAGCGGTGCCACTTCCAGCTTCGGCGCCCAAAACGCCGCCGGCAACTTCGGCGCTCAGAGCGGCACCTTCGGCGGTGGCACTGCCGCCGGCTACGGCTCTCAGGGTGCCGCCGGCAGTTACGGTGCTGCCCAGAACACGACCGGCAGCTATGGCGGGATCGGTTCCAGCTCCTACGGCGCTGGGACGTCGTCCTACGGTGGTGGCGCGTCCTCCTACGGCGCCGGCTCGGCCGGCCAGTCGCCGGCGGACCGGCTCTCCCAGTCCACCAGCACCAGCGGCCTCGCCGCCGGCGCCTCCGGCACCTCGGCCCAGACCGACTTCGAGGTCTCTTCCACCCTGGGCCAGACCTCCGGCTCGGCCCAGAAGAGCAACAGCCCCGCCGCCCGGGTCGCCCGCCAGCGCGGCCAGAGCTTCAACAACAAGAAGTAACGTTCTGGCTGCATGAAGACCGGGGAGGCATGCCTCTCCGGTCCTTTGTTGCCCTCATGTAGGAAGCGGAGCCCACCTCGGCGGCGCTCCGCTTCTTTGCGTCCAAATGTCGGTTCGAAGCCTCCCTAGACGTTGAACCGGAAGTGGACCACGTCACCGTCCTGCATCCCATAGTCCTTGCCTTCCAGGCGGACGAGGCCCTTCTCGCGCGCAGCCTGCTGCGACCCGGAGGAGACCAGGTCCTTGTAGGACACGACCTCGGCCCGGATGAAGCCCCGTTCGAAGTCGGTGTGGATTTCCCCTGCCGCCTGGGGCGCCCGGGTGCCCTGGCGGATGGTCCAGGCGCGGACTTCCATGGGGCCCGCGGTGAAGAAGGTCATGAGGCCCAGAAGGTGAAAGCCGATGCGGATGAGCCGGTGCAAGCCCGACTCGGCAAGGCCCAGGTCCTGCAGGAAGGCGGCTCGCTCCTCCGGTGGCAGCTCCGCCAGCTCGGCCTCGATACGGGCAGAGATGGGCAGCCAGTCGGACCCCTCGCGTTCGGCAAAGTCCGCTACCTGACGCACCAGCGGCAGGTCGGCCGCCTGGGCGATCTCGTTCTCGCCCACGTTGGCCACATACAGGACGGGCTTGGCCGTCAGCAGGTGAAGCTGCTTCAGGACAGCCTGTTCTTCCTCATTGAAAGTCAGCGACCGGGCCGGGTGGCCCTGGTTGAACGCCTCCTGCAGCCGTGTCAGCAGGGCTGCCTCGGCCCCAGCCTTGGCATCGCCGCCTTTGGCGGCCTTCTGAGTGCGCTCGAGCCGGCGCTCGATGCTCTCCAGGTCGGCCAGCACCAGTTCCAGGTTGATGGTCTCGATGTCTCGCAGGGGGTCGACGCCGCCCTCCACGTGGGTCACGTCCGAATCGACGAAACACCGGACCACATGGGCGATGGCATCCACCTCGCGGATGTGGGCCAGGAACTTGTTGCCGAGGCCCTCGCCCTGGCTGGCGCCCCGCACCAGGCCGGCGATGTCCACAAACTTGACGCTGGCCGGCACGATGCGCTCCGGGTTTACCATGCCGGCAAGGACCTGCAGGCGGCCGTCCGGGACGTCCACCACGCCGACGTTGGGTTCAATGGTGCAGAAGGGGTAATTGGCCGCCTCCGCCCCGGCGGCGGTGATGGCGTTGAACAGGGTGGACTTGCCCACGTTGGGCAGGCCAACGATGCCGATGGAAAGTGACATGGCCTTCTCCTCGCTCAGAAGCGTGTCCGGCGTCGCTCCAGCCAACGCGACCGCCCTTCCGACTTCATTCGCAACGATTATACCAGATGGCCCAAAAGCCCCGCCACCGGAGGAGGCCTGCCGGGCAGCGTCGAAGTCCTGGCAGGGAGGTGGGCCCGTGCGCCTGACATTTTGCGGAGCGGCTGGTGCGGTCACCGGTTCCTGCTACCTGGTGGAGACCGTAACCACACGTTTTTTGGTCGACTGCGGCCTGTTCCAGGGTGACCGGGAAACGGAGGCCTTGAACGGCTCATTCCCCTTCGACCCGGGCCAGGTGGAGCATGTGATCCTGACCCACGCCCACATCGACCACAGCGGCCGCCTTCCCCAACTGCATCGACTGGGCTTCAACGGCCCCATCTGGGCCACGCCGGCGACGGCGGACCTGGCGGGCATCATGCTGCCCGACAGCGCGCACCTGCAGGAGATGGAGGCTGCATGGCAGAACCGCAAGCGGCAGCGCGCCGGGGACGAGCCCGTGGAGCCGCTGTACACCCTGGATGACGCCTCCCGTTGCCTGCAGCTTCTTCGGCCTGTGGCTTACGACGAGATAGTCGCCGTGGCCCCGGGCGTTCGCCTCCGCTTCCGCGATGCCGGCCACATTCTCGGCTCGGCCATCGCCGAGATCTGGGTGGAGGAGGACGGGAGGGAGACCAAGCTCGTCTTCTCCGGGGACCTGGGGAGCCCGGGCCGGCCCATTCTGCGAGACCCCACGCGGGTCAGTCAGGCGGACCTTCTCTTCCTGGAGTCGACCTATGGCGACCGCAGTCACGGCGAGCACGGTGACCAGATCGAGGCGCTGGCGGCCATCGTCCGATCCGTCGCGGCCGAGGGCGGCAACCTGATCATCCCGGCCTTCGCCGTGGGGCGCACGCAGGATCTGCTGTACTACCTCAACCAGATGCAGCAGGCCGGGCGGGTCCCTGAGCTTCCCGTCTATGTGGACAGCCCCCTGGCCACCTCGGCCACGGAAATCTTTCGGCGCCACCAGGAATGCTTCGACCAGGAAGCCCGAAGCCTGCTGGCCGCCGGGGATGACCCGTTCTCCTTCCCCGGCCTCACCTACGTGCGCAGCCCCCAGGACTCCATGGCCCTGAACCAGATGAGCGGAGCCATCATCATCAGCGCCAGCGGCATGGCCAATGCCGGCCGGGTGCTGCACCACCTGAAGCACAACCTGTGGCGGCCGGAGTCCACGGTGCTCTTCGTCGGCTACCAGGCCGAGGGTACCCTGGGCCGGGCCCTCCTGGGCGGGGCACGAAACGTACACGTTCTGGGTGAGGCCATCTCGGTCAGGGCCAGAATCCAGCAACTCAGCGGCTTCAGCGCTCACGCCGACCAGGGCGGACTGTTGGCCTGGGCGCGAGGACTGGAGAGGCCGCCGGCGGCGACCTTTGTGGTACACGGCGAGCAGACGGCGGCGCAGACCCTGGCCGACCTGCTGAAGGAGTCGGGTCACCGGCCGCACATTCCTGCTCTGGGCGAGAGCCTGGAGATTGTTCGAGACGCCGCGGGCACACTGGTGGTACGGGAACTGGCGCCGCGATCCCCGGCTCCGCTGGAGTCCGCCCCGCCGTCGCGCCACGCCAACGGCCTGGAGCGCGAGGCGAACGGCGCCCTGGCCGCCCTGCGGCGTTTCCGTCAGGTCCTGGTGACGGGCCAATACAATGGCCAGCACAACGGCATCAGCTATTCAGAAGTCTGGAAGGAACTGCGCCGGGCCCTCAAGGACCTGGGGCTCGTGATGGCGCGTACCGAGAGGAGGTCCCGGCGTGGAGAGGACAATTGACAGGTCGGTTCGACTGTTTTCAGAGGCCAAGGAGGTCTTGCCCGGGGGCGTGAACAGCCCCGTGCGCTCCTTCCGGGCCGTGGGTGGCCAGCCCCTGTTCATCCAGCGCGGCAAGGGCCCGCGCCTCTGGGATGTGGACGGGAACGAGTACATCGATTACGTGCTGTCCTGGGGTCCCTTGCTGGCTGGACACGCGCACCCTGTCGTGGTACGGGCGGTGCAGGAGGCGGCGGAGCGCGGCACCAGCTTCGGCGCTCCCACCGAAGCGGAGACCGAGCTGGCTCGCCTCATCCGTGAGGCCATACCGTCGGTGGACATGGTGCGTCTGGTCAACTCCGGCACGGAGGCGACCATGAGCGCCATCCGGCTGGCACGAGCGGCCACCGGACGCAGCAAGGTCATCAAGTTCGTCGGCTGCTACCACGGGCACCACGACGCCCTCCTGGTGCGGGCCGGCTCCGGCGCCCTGACCCTGGGCGTTCCTGACAGCCCCGGTGTGCCGCAGGAGATCGTGGCCCATACCCTCACGGCTCCCTACAACAGCCTGGAGGCCGTGGAGAGGCTGTTCCGGCTCTACCCGGAGGAAATCGCCTGCATCATCGTCGAGCCGGTGGTGGGCAACATGGGCCTGGTGCTGCCGGAGAACGGGTACCTGCAGGGTCTTCGCCAACTGAGCCAGCGGCACGGCGCCCTGCTCATCTTCGACGAGGTCATGACCGGCTTCCGCGTCGCCTATGGCGGGGCCCAGGCCCTGTACGGCATCAAGCCCGACCTGACCACCCTGGGCAAGGTGATCGGCGGGGGCCTGCCCGTTGGCGCCTACGGCGGCCGACGCGACCTGATGGAGAAGGTGGCCCCGGCCGGCCCGATGTACCAGGCGGGAACCCTGTCCGGCAACCCCCTGGCCACGGCGGCGGGCATCGCCATGCTCAGGCTGGCCGCGGCCCCCGGCGTCTACGAGGACCTGGAGGCCAAAACCCGCCGGCTGGCCCTGGGCCTGAAGGAGATGGCGGACCGGCTGGGTGTGCCCCTGCAGACCTCCTCGGTGGGAGGCATGTTCGGTTTCTTCTTCAACGAACGGCCGGTGAAGGACTTCGACGGCGCTACCGCCTCCAACACCCGCCGCTACGCAGCCTTCTTCACCGAATGCCTGGACCACGGTGTGTACTTCGCTCCCTCCCAGTTTGAGGCCGGGTTCATGTCCATGGCCCACCGGGAGGCGGACATAGATCGTACCCTGGAGGTGGCGGAGGACGCCCTGAGGGCGGCACGATATGCCCGCTAAGGGCGGCGGGGTCAAGGCCCTGCTCCTCGACCTGGACGGCACCGTGCTGGACACCAACCAGCTCATCGTCAGCAGCTTCCAGCACACCCTGGGTGAGCTCCTCGGCCTGACGGTGACGGCGGAGCAGTTGTACCCCTATTTCGGCGAACCCCTCATCCATACCATGGCCCGATTCGCACCGGACCGGGCGGAGGAGATGGTGGCCCACTACCGCGCCTATAACATCGCCCATCACGACAATTTGGCCCGGGTCTTTCCCGGCCTCGGTGACGTGCTGCGGCGGCTGCGGGAGGGCGGCGTGCGGCTGGCTATTGTCACGTCCAAGTATGCGCCCATGGCTAAGCGGGGGCTGGACCTCTTCGGCCTGACGCCGCTCTTTGAGACCCTGGTCACCATGGAGACAACGCCCCGCCATAAGCCCGACCCGGCTCCGGCCGTGGCGGCCCTGGAACGGCTGGACCTGCCGCCGGAGGAGACGGTGATGGTGGGCGACAGCGTCCTCGACATAGAGTGCGGTCGGGGCGCCGGAACGGCCACGGCTGTGGTGGGCTGGAGCGTCTTCCCGAGGCAGGATCTGCTGGCCTCCCGACCTGACTACTGGCTGGACCGCCCGGACGACCTGCTGCAGTTCCTCGCCTGACCCGCCCACGGGCGGGTCAGGAGCCGTCAGAAGGAATCTGCTCCCAACTGCGAGAAAGCCCATGGGGTCCTGCGGACGGCAGCCGGCAGCCCGACTGGAGATGGCGTCCGAACCCGAGGCGAGGCTCAGGAAGGGAGCGATCTTCTTGGAGTACAAGAACCTTCTGGTGGAACTGGACCTGCCCATTGCGGTGGTGCGGCTCAGCCGCCCCAAAGCCCTCAACGCCCTCAACAGTGAGCTGATGGGCGAGGTGTCCCAGGCTCTGGCGGAGCTGGAGAAGAACCCGGAGGTGGGTGCCGTTGTCCTGACGGGCGACGAGCGGGCGTTCGCCGCCGGGGCGGACATCAAGGAGATGGCCTCCGCCGGCGCGGTGGAGATGCTGCTGCGCAACCAGTTCGTAGCCTGGGAAAGCGTGCGCAGCTTCCCCAAGCCCATCATCGCCGCGGTCTCCGGCTACGCTTTAGGGGGCGGCTGCGAGCTGGCCATGATGTGCGATATGATCATCGCCTCGGAGACAGCTCAGTTCGGGCAGCCGGAGATCAACCTGGGCATCATCCCCGGGGCGGGCGGCACGCAGCGGCTGACCCACGCCGTGGGCAAGGTCCGGGCCATGGAGATGATCCTCACCGGCAGGCCCATCAAGGCCACAGAGGCCCTGGAGTACGGCCTGGTCAACCGGGTGGTGCCGGTTGAACTCTACCTGGAGGAAGCCAAGCGGCTCGCCAGGGAGATTGCCGGCAAGGCACCGGTGGCGGTGCGGCTGGCCAAGGAGTCCGTGATGCGGGCTTATGACGGGTCGCTGCAACAGGGCCTGGACTTTGAGAGGAAGAATTTCTACCTTCTCTTTGCCAGCGAGGACAAGGCGGAGGGCATGTCCGCCTTCATCGACAAGCGCAAGCCCGCCTGGAAGGGGAAGTAAGGGTTGGCCCCGCAACTGCCCGGACACGACCATCCCGAAGTCACGGAGGTCAAACGCTACCTGGACGGGCGCGAGAAACGCTTCGCCTGCACCCTGGTGCGGCGGGAGCCGGGCCACGTAGTACTCCGCTACGTCAGCGACCGGACCCTGCAGGTGAGCGGGTTGGAGCTGCCCCTGGGGATGGTGACGCACGGGCACTACTGGCAGGACCGGCCCTATAACCTCTACCACTGGATGAGGCCGGACGGTACGACGCTGGCCTATTACCTGAACGTCTGCGACCGGGTTCATTGGGACGAAGCTGAGGTCGCGTGGCGCGACCTGGTGGTGGACGTGCTGCTTCTTCCGGACGGCTCGGCCCGGGTCCTGGACCGGGAGGAACTGCCGGAGGGGCTGGCGCCTGA
Source organism: uncultured Bacillota bacterium (assembly GCA_937868875.1). Lineage (GTDB taxonomy): Bacteria > Bacillota > Sulfobacillia > JAMDAP01 > JAMDAP01 > JAMDAP01. Next base: position 11,620 of record CALMNP010000414.1, read on the forward strand.
GGTCCTGGCCTATGTGGACGCGGCGGAGGGGCAGATACTGGCGGCGCGAGACCAGTTGCGGCACGAGGCGGAGCAGGACCCCGGCCGGCCGCAGCCTGGCTAAACAGAGGCAACAAAAGGGGCCCTGAACCGGATGGTTTGGGCCCCTTTGCTTCTACCTACGCTTTTTGTGGCCTGCGGTCTGCCTCGGAGACGCTCTCACCAGGACTGGGGCGGCTGCCCGGGGCGGGGCGCCTTCCGGTACTTCACGATCTGGACATCGTCCACGGAGAAGACCAGGCCCTCGCCCACCATGCGGTCCAGCTCCGGAATGAGGGTGGCGATGCGGTCCGGGCTGTCGACGATCTCGATGATGACGGGGAGATCCTCAGAAAGGCGCAGGATGTTGGCGGTATGGACCCGGCTCCCGGCCCCATAGCCCTCCAGACCGCGGTAGACCGTGGCGCCGGCAATGCCCATCTCCCGGGCCCTCATGACGATGGCGTGATAGAGCGGGATGCCCCGGTACTGGTCGCGCTCGCCGATGTAAAGCTTGAGCAGCTGACCGGTGGCCTGCGTTCGCATACTCATTCCCTCCGCTCAGACGACCTTTGGGCTACAGCAACCGGCCGGTGACGACCCCCAGCCAGACGGCCACCAATCCTGCGGCCAGGCTGCCCAGGGCGTTGGCCCCGGCCAGAACCAGACTGCCGTTCTCCATCAGGTGCAGCGTCTCATAGGTCAGGGTGGAGAAGGTGGTGAAGGCACCGACGAACCCGACGGTCAGGGCGGTTCGCCAGGCGGGGTGAAAGGCGAAGCGGTCCAGGCCCACCACGGCCAGGAATCCCAGGATGAACGAACCCAGAATGTTGACGATGAAGGTGCCGTAGGGGAAGGCGCTGAAGGTGCGATCGTTGACCCACCCCTGGAGAAAGTAGCGGCTGAGTGCCCCCGCCGCTCCCCCCAGGGCTATGAGTAGGATATTCAACAACATAACTCCTCTCTCCCGCCCGGCGGGGTTCCGACCGGGATATCCTTAGGATTCGCCTCCGGAATACAAGAAAACTCCTGCCAGCATGCCTGGCAGGAGCCATTAGCAGTGACCTGCGATTGACGGCGAGCCCCATCGCCATGTCCTACTATAGCGGGCTGGCGGCGGGGGCGTCAAGGGAAGGAGACTGAGGCCATGAGCGAGAGCCGGATCCTGGAGGGGCGGGTGGCCGTCATCACGGGCGCCAGCCGGGGCATTGGCAGGGCCCTGGCCCTGCGGCTGGCCCGTGAGGGGGCCGACATCGTGGTGGCGGCCAAGAGCGAGCAGCCCACGGAAAAGCTGCCGGGCACCATCTATGAAACAGCAGCGGAGGTGGAGCGGCTGGGCCGCCGGGCCCTGCCGGTGCGGGTGGACGTGCGAAGCGAGGAAGACGTTGCTCGCATGGCGGAGCAGGCAATGGAGCGCTTCGGACGCATCGACATCCTGATCAACAACGCCGGAGCGCTCTGGTGGAAGCCGGTCCTGGAGACGCCCCCCAAGCGATTCGACCTGTTGATCGGCGTCAACGTCCGCGCCGCCTACCTTTGCGCGTACTACGTACTGCCGCACATGAAGCGGCAGGGCTGGGGCCACATCATCAACATGGCGCCGGGCATCTCCACCCACGCCAACCCGGGGATGGTGGCCTACATGATCGCTAAGACGGGCATGGCCCGGCTGGCCATCGGCATCGCCGAGGAGCACCGGCAGGACAACATTGCGGCCAACGCCCTCTGGCCCGTGGCCCCCATCGAGACGGCGGCGGTCATCAACAACCGCCTGGGCGAACGAGACCAGTGGCGCACGCCCGACATCCTGTGCGACGCCGTCATGGCCATCCTCAGCCAGGAGCCCTCCCGGTGCACCGGACGGCAGCTGACCGACGAGCAAATCCTGCGCGAGGCTGGAATTACCGACTTCGATCGGTACTGGCTGGGGGGCAGGCCGCCGGAGAACCCCATCTGGATCGACGGTCGCGACGGCTCAGGCTGGTAGGGTCAGGACAAATAGCGCTTTCACCCGATCATGGGACAGAAACGGCGGGATACCGCCGAATGCTTTCCGTGCAAACGTCCACGGGAGGTAATTCCCCATGAAGAAACCTATCGCTCTGATCGCATCCGCCCTGGCCCTGACCCTCACCCTGGCCGTGCCCCTGACGGCCCTCGCCGACGCAACCGCACCCGCGCCCACGCAAACGGGCGCCACGACCACCGCACAGACGGCGACGCAGACCACGGCCACGGCCACGGCATCCACTACGGCCACGCCGCAGACTCCGGACGCCGGCGTCCTGCCGGGCAGCCCGCTCTACTTCCTGGACCGGCTCTTTGAGTCCGTACAGGTCTTCCTGACCCGCAACCCGGAAGCACGGGTCGGTCTCTACGTCCGGTTCGCCGACGAGCGCCTGGCCGAGCTGAAGCTGGTGGCGTCCCAGCCGTCCGGCGACACGCTGCAGCAGCAGGCGGAAGCCCAGCAACTGGCCTCCGACGTCATCAAGACCCTGGGCCAGGCCGGCGCCGGTCTGGAATCGCTGAAGCTGGAGAACGGCGACCTCAAGGTGGCCGCCCGGGTGCAGGCGGTGGCGCTGCAGGGTGAGTCCACCCTCCGTACCAATCAGGTCCTGCCGGGGGCTCTCACCCCACAACTCCTGCAGCAGCTGAATCAGATTCTGCAGACGGCCGCCGCCGTCACCTCGGTGCAGGCGGACGCCGTGGCCAAGGCCAGGGAGGACGGCGTGCAGCCCGGCCGGCTGGCCCTCACCGTGAAGATGGCCGAAACATCGGGCAAGGACGTCAGCACCGTGGCCGGCCTGATGAAGACCACGGCCGACCCGTCCCAGGTCGCCCAGCAGTTGGGGCTTGACCCGAATACCTTTACCAAGTTGGAGATCAAGATCAGCGGCTCTGAGGTCAAGGTGGAGGCTTCGGGCTCCACCGCC